>SKOX01000084.1 GCA_007119835.1 Paracoccaceae bacterium | reverse complement strand
GATCGACGCCGAGCCCGCGGCCGCGCCCGCCGCGGCGGGGAACCGCTCGTGAGCGCGCGCCTGACCGGCGGGCTGATCGACCGCGGCCGCACCCTGCGGTTCACATTCAACGGCCGCGCCTTCGCGGGACATCCCGGCGACACGCTCGCCTCCGCGCTGATCGCGAACGGCCAGCGCCTCGTCGGCCGGTCATTCAAGTACCATCGCCCCCGCGGCATCGTCAGCGCGGGCCCGGAGGAGCCGAACGCGCTGGTCGAGCTCCACGACGGCGCGCGGCGCGAGCCGAACACGCGGGCGACGGTGACCGAGCTTGCCGACGGCCTCGTCGCGCGCAGCCAGAACCACCGCGGGCCGCTCGCCTTCGACCCGATGGCGGCGGCCGACCTCCTCTCGCCCTTCCTCGGCGCGGGGTTCTACTACAAGACGTTCATGTGGCCGCGGCGGCTCTGGGAGAAGCTCTACGAGCCGGCGATCCGCGCCGCGGCCGGGCTTGGGCGGCTGTCGGGCGAGCCGGATCCGGACATTTACGACAAGGGCTTCCTGCACGCCGACCTGCTGGTGATCGGCGCGGGTCCCGCTGGCCTGATGGCGGCACTGACCGCGGCGCGGGCGGGCGTGCGCGTGATCCTCGCCGACGAGGACTTCGTGATGGGTGGCCGGCTGAACGCCGAGACGCTGGCGGTGGACGACCGGCCCGGCCACGAATGGGCCGCCGCGACGGTGGCCGAACTCGCCGCCCTCGGGGTCCGGCTGATGCCGCGCACCACGGTCTACGGCGTCTTTGACCACGGCATCTACGGGGCGCTGGAGCGGCGGACGGACGGCGCGGACAAGCCCCGGCACGTGCTCTGGCGCATCTACGCCCGTCGGGCGGTGCTCGCCGCTGGCGCCACCGAGCGACCGATCGCCTTTCCCGACAACGACCGCCCGGGCATCATGCTCGCCGGCGCGTTGCGGGCCTACGCCAACCGCTTCGCCGCCGCGCCCGGCACGCGGGTCGCCGTCTTCACCAACAACGACGACGGCTGGCGCACGGTGCACGACCTCCGCGAGAAGGGCGTAGAGGTCGCCGCGGTCGTCGACAGCCGCGAGGCGACGCCCGAGCCGCCCGCGGGCGTCGCCGTCCACCGCGGCGCCCGCGTCACCGGCACGCGCGGGCGGCTGGGGCTGAAGCGGATCGAGCTGTCGAACGGGCGCACGGTCTTCGCCGACTGCCTGGCCGTGAGCGGCGGCTGGAACCCCAACGTCCACCTCACCTGCCACCAGCGCGGCCGGCCGGTCTGGCGCGAGGACATCGCGGCCTTCGTACCCGGCTCGGACCTGCCGCCCGGCATGGTCGTGGCCGGTGCCGCGAACGGCGCGCTGACGCTCGCCGCCGCGCTGGCGGAGGGCCGGGACGCCGCGATGGCCGCGCTCGATCTCGCCAACGCAGGTCCCCTGCCGCGCGCGGAGGACGAGCCGCGGGAGATCGCGCCGCTCTGGCATGTCGCGGGCCGCGGGCGGGCCTGGGTGGACTTCCAGAACGACGTCACGACCAAGGACATCGGCCTCGCCGCGCAGGAGGGCTTCCGCTCGGTCGAGCACCTCAAGCGCTACACGACGCTCGGCATGGCGACGGACCAAGGCAAGACCGCAAACGTGCTCGGCCTCGCGGTTCTCGCCGAGAAGACCGGGCGCAGCATTCCTCAGACCGGCACCACGATCTTCCGCCCGCCCTACACGCCGGTGCCGATCGCGGCCTTCGCCGGCCGGTCGCGCGGCCGCGACTTCCGGCCCGTGCGCCTCACGCCGACCCACGCCTGGGCCGAGGACCGCGGCGTGGTCTTCGTCGAGGTGGGTCCCTGGCTGCGGGCGCAGTATTTCCCCGCGCCCGGCGAAATCCAATGGCGCCAGTCGGTCGACCGCGAGGTAACCGCGACCCGCACGGGCGTCGGCGTCTGCGACGTCACCAGCCTGGGCAAGATCGACATCCAGGGCCGGGACGCGGCCGCGTTCCTCAACCGCGTCTATGCCAACGCCTTCGCCAAGCTCGCCCCCGGCCGCGTCCGCTACGGGCTGATGCTGCGCGAGGACGGGATCGCGATGGACGACGGCACGACGGCGCGGTTTTCCGAGACGCACTTCGTGATGACGACGACCACCGCCAACGCGGTGCGCGTATTCCGGCATCTGGAGTTCGCGCGGCAATGCCTGTGGCCGGGGCTCGACGTGCATCTGATCTCGACGACGGATGCTTGGGCGCAGCTCGCGGTGGCGGGGCCGAAGGCGCGGGAGCTGTTGCAGCGGGTGGTGGATCCGGAGCACGACATTTCGAACGAGGCGTTTCCATTCATGGCCTGCGGCGAGGTCAGCGTTTGCGGCGGGCTGCCGGCGCGGCTGTTCCGGATCTCGTTCTCGGGCGAGCTTGCCTACGAGGTGGCGGTGCCGACCCGCTACGGGGGAGCGCTGATGGGGCGGCTGATCGAGGCGGGCGCCGACCTCGGGGCTGTGCCCTACGGCACCGAGGCGCTCGGGGTCATGCGCATCGAGAAGGGGCACGCGGCGGGCAACGAGCTGAACGGCCAGACGACGGCGCTGAACCTCGGGCTCGGGCGGATGGTGTCGAGGAAGAAGGACTGCATCGGCGGCGTGCTGTCGGAGCGGCCGGAGCTGAACCGCGACGACGCGGTGCGGCTGGCGGGCTTCGTGCCGGTGGACCGCGGCGCGGCGCTGGCCTCGGGCGCGCATTTTCTCGCGCAGGGCGCCGAGGCCGTGACGGCGAACGACGAGGGCTGGATGAGCTCGGTCGCCTTCTCGCCGACGCTCGGGCATTCGATCGGGCTCGGCTTCATCCGGCGCGGCCACGAGCGGATCGGCGAGCGGGTGCGCGCGGTGGACCTGCTGCGCGGGGCGGACGTCGAGGTGGAGATCGTGTCGCCGCATTTCGTCGATCCCGAGGGGGAGCGTCTCCGTGCCTGAGCTGTTGACGCCCATGCCGTTTCTCGGCGGTCATGACCGCCAGATCGCAGGCACGCGCCTTGCGGAGGTGACCGACCGGGCGCTGGTGTCGATCGCTGTGCCGCTCGGCGGCGAGGCGGCGCTGGCCGAGGCGCTGCGCGCGGTGTTCGGGGCGGAGCCGCCGGCGGTAGGGCATGTCGCCCAGTCGGCCGACGGGGAGGCGCGGTTCCTCGGCCTCGCCCGCGACCAGATCTTCGCGCTCCTGCCCGCGCGCGGGCCGCTGGCCGCGCCCGACCTCGCCGCACGGCTCGGACCGGTCGCCTACCTTACCGACCAGACCGACGCATGGGTGATGCTCCGGCTCGAGGGGCCGCTGGCGCGGGCGGCGCTGGAGCGGACCTGCATGCTCGACCTCGAGGCGCTGCCGCCGGGGCGGGTGGCGCGGACGGTGATGGAGCATCTCGGCACGATCGTCGTGCGCGAGGGGCCGGAGCGGTTCCTGCTGATGTCGGCGAGCTCCTCGGCGCGGTCGTTCCTGCATTGCATCGAGACGTCTTTGAGAAACGTCGCCTGAAGCTTTCGTTGACCAAGGTACGCCGCCGCGCCAACAATGCCCGGTCCGCCGCAGGGAGAACGCATGGACCGGCCGAGCTTCACCATCGGGATCGAGGAGGAGTACCTCGTCGTCGACCGGGAGACGCGCGACCTGGTGGCCGAGCCGGGCGAGGCGTTTTTCGAGGCCTGCCGCGCAGCGATGGGCGACCGGGTGACGGCGGAGTTCCTGCAATGCCAAGTCGAGGTCGGCACCCAGCCGCACCGCACCGTCGGGGCTGCGGTCGAGGAGCTGCGCCACCTGCGCCGGTCGGTGGCCGAGGCGGCCGCGGCCAGCGGCTACGCCGCCATCGCCTGCTCGACGCATCCCTTCGCGAAGTGGCGGCTGCAGCAGCACACGCGCAAGGAGCGCTACGACGGCCTGTGGGCCGATATCGGGCTGCCGGCCTGGCGGATGCTGATCTGTGCGATGCACGTCCATGTCGGCGTCGAGGACGACGACCTGCGCGTCGACCTGATGAACCAGGTCGCCTACTTCCTGCCGCACCTGCTGGCGCTGTCGGGCTCGTCGCCGTTCTGGGAAGGCGACGACACGCGGCTGTCGTCCTACCGCCTCACCGTCTTCGACGCGCTGCCGCGCACCGGCCTGCCCGACCAGCTCTCCAGTTACTCGGAGTATCGCCGGCTGGTGGAGTATCTCGTCGAGGCGGGCTGCGTCGAGGACGGCACCAAGGTCTGGTGGGACGTGCGGCCGTCGGCGCGCTTCCCGACCCTGGAGATGCGGGTGACCGACATCTGCCCGCGCCTGCGCGACGCGGCGGCGCTTGCGGCGCTCTACCAGTCGCTGCTCGCCTATCTCTACCGGCTTCGGGTGCGCAACCAGCTCTGGCGGGTCTATCCGACGACGCTCGTCGGCGAGAACCGCTGGCGCGCCCAGCGCTACGGCTGCGAGGGCAGTCTCGTCGATCTCGGCGCCAGCCGCCTCGCGCCGGTGGCCGATCTCGTCGAGGAGCTGATCGCGCTGGTCGAGGAGGACGCCGAGGCGCTCGGCTGCGCCGACGCGCTGCGCGACCTGCGCCGGATCGCGGCCGAGGGCAACTCGGCCGGGCGCCAGCGCGCGGTGCGGG
>SKOX01000168.1 GCA_007119835.1 Paracoccaceae bacterium | reverse complement strand
CGCTCGTCAGCGGCAGCGCGACGAGGGCGGCGGCGGGCAGCGTCAGCGCGGCCAGCGTGATCCGGCGCCAGGCCGGGCCCGGGTCCGCGAGGCAGGCGCCGACGCCGAGGAACAGCGCGCCCTTCGCCAGGGCGTGGTGCGCGGCGTAGAAGACCAGGGCGTGCGCGATCGCCGGCCACGCGGCGGGTTCGGTCAGCGCCGCGCCGAGAGCGATGGCGAGGAGGCCCATCTGCCCGACGCTCGACCAGGCGAGCACCGCCTTGGGGCTCGGGGAGAGGCCGCCAAGCAGTGCGGCGAGCGGGATCGCAAGGCTTCCGGCGGCGACGAGGGCGAGGCCGGGGCCGTGGTGGAGCGCGGCGCCGAGCGGCAGGAATGCGAGCATGCCGAAGAGGCCCGCCTTGATCATCGCGCCCGACAGGACCGCGCTCGCCGCCACGGGCGCCGCGGCATGGGCGAGCGGCAGCCAGAGGTGGAGGGGGACGAGGCCGAGCTTGATCCCGAAGCCCGCGAGGAGGAGCGCGAGCACGGGAACGGGCAGAGGCGTCGCGCGGATGTCGGCGAGGAGCGGCGAGCCGGCGGCGGCGACCGCGAGGGCGAGGCCGGCGAAGAGGGCGAGTTCGCCTGCGACGACGAAGGCAATGTAGACACGGCCGGCGTGGAGTGCGGCGGCGTCGCGGGCGTGGACGACGAGGCCGTAGGCCGCGAAGCTCATGGTCGCGAAGAAGGCGTAGAAGGAGAAGGCGTCCTGGGCCACCAGGAGGCCGAGGTTTCCGGCCATCGCGAGCAGGAAGCAGGCGAGGAAGCCGGTGCGGCGCGGGTCGTCGCGGTGGTAGGCGGCGGCGGCCAGCGCGGCGAGGAGCCAGAGCGCGGCGGTGAAGGCGAGGAAGGCGGGCGCAGGGCCGTCGAGGCCGAAGCGGACGCCGAGCATCAGCCACGGCAGATCGAGCGCGGGCGGCGCGAGCAGGACAGCGGCGAGCGCCGGGAGGGGCGCTGCGGGTGCGAGCGGACGGGCGATCGGGCGGAGCGCCGGCAGGGCGAGCGCCGCGGCCAGCGCGATCGGCAGGGCGGGGACGAGGAGGAGGATGAGCTCGGGCATTGCGGGCGGCCTCAGTCGATATACTCGATCGCCACGATGAACCGGGTCCAGCCGAGCGGGCTGAAGGGCGCGTTGGCCATGAGCCCGGCGGCGAGGACGAGGGCGGCGGTGGCGAGCGGCGGCGCGGTCAGCATCCAGCCGATCCGGGGCCGGCCAGGCGTGGCGGGGGCGCCGGCGGGATCGTCGAACCAGGCCTTGTGCAGGATCGGCAGGAAGTAGGCGGCGTTGAGCAGGCTCGAGCCCATCAGGAGCGCGATCACCCAGAGGTCGCCTTGGCCGATGCCGCCGGCGGCGAGGTACCACTTGCTGACGAAGCCCGCGAGCGGCGGCGCGCCGATCATCGCGAGCGCCGCGGCGGTGAAGGCGATCATCGTGCCGGGCATGCGGCGGCCGACGCCGGCGCACTGGCTCACCTTCTTGACGCCGAGGCCCTCGGCGAGGTTGCCCGCGCACATGAACATGGTGATCTTCATCAGCCCCTGGTGGATCAGGTGCGCCAGCGCGCCGATCGCGGCGATCGGGCTGCCGAGGGCGACCCCCAGCGTGATGTAGGAGACCTGGCTCACGGTGGAGAAGGCGAGGCGGCGCTTCAGGTCGTCCTGGGTCAGCGCGCGCAGCGAGCCGTAGATGATGGTGACGGCGGCCAGCGCCGCGAGCGGCTGGGTGAGGCCCATCGCCATGGCGGTGTCGATGCCGAAGACCTCGTAGATCACCCGCATGATGCCGAAGGCGCCGGCCTTGACCACCGCGACGGCGTGCAGCAGCGCGCTGACCGGGGCGGGCGCGACCATGGCGATGGGCAGCCAGGCGTGGAGCGGCACGAGGGCCGCCTTGACGCCGAGGCCGCCGATCAGGACGACGAAGAGGATGGTGAGGGCGGTCCGGTGGTCGGCAACGAGGTCGCCGACGATGCCGCGGGGCACGAAGTCGGTGGTGCCGGTCAGCGTCCAGAGCCAGAGGGTGCCGAGGAGCAGCACGAGGCCGCCGCCCAGCGTGTAGGCGAGGTAGATCCGGCCGGCGCGGAGCGCCTCGGCGGTGCCGCGGTGGACGACGAGCGGGTAGGTGGCGAGCGTCAGGAGCTCGTAGAAGACGAGGAAGGTGAAGAGGTTGCCTGCCATCGCGACGCCGACGGTGGCCGCGACGCAGAGCGAGAAGAAGCCGAAGAAGCGGCTGCGGTGGTCGCCGCGCTCGAGGTAGCCGACCGAGTAGATCGTGGTGATGAGCCACAGCACCGAGGAGAGGGCGACGAAGAGCACGGCGAGCGGGTCGGCCTGCAGCACCAGGTCGAGACCGGGGAGGAAGGCGAGGCGGACCTCGTAGACGGCGCCTTCGGCGACGCGCCAGCTCAGCCAGGCGACGAGGGCGACCTTGAGCACGGCGGCTGCGAGGTTGAGCGCGGTGCGCAGGCGGGCGCTCTCCTCGCGCAGGAGGAAGATCAGCGGCGCGACACCGAGGGAGGTGAGCAGGATCGCGAGGGGAAGAAGGCTCGAGGCGGTCATGGTGCGATACCGAGCGGGCTGCCGATGGCGAGGAGGTCGAGCGTCTGCGTGGCGACGAGGCCGAAGGCGACGGCCATGAGCGCGAGCGCGAGCGGCGGCAGGTCGGAGAGCCGCCAGGCGTATTCGTCGGCGAGCGGGCGGCGCACGCGGTCGAAGCGCAGGAAGGCGGCGAGCGGGCGCGCGAGGTAGGCGGCGGTGAGCGCGGTGCCGAACAGGGCGACGGCGAGCCAGGCCCAGCCGCCGGCGGTGAGCGCGCCCTCCATCAGCAGCCACTTGCCGACGAAGCCCGCGCTCGGCGGCAGGCCGATCAGGCTGATCGTGGCGAGGCCGAAGGCGAAGAGCGCGAGGCCGGGGCGCACGGTGGCGCGGTCGAGGCGGGCGATCAGGTCGTGGCCCGCCGCCTCGGCGATGCGGCCGGCGGCGAGGAACATCGCGGCCTTGGCGATGGCATGGGCGAGCATGAGCAGCACGGCGCCCTGCCAGGCGGCCGCCGAGCCGATGGTGCCCGAGAGCGCGAAGGCGACGAAGATCAGGCCGATCTGGGCGACGGTGGACCAGGCGACGAGGAGCTTCAGGCGCTCGGCCCGAAGGGCCTCGAGCGAGCCCCAGAGGACGGCGGCGGCGCCGAGCAGGCCGACGAGCAGGGCGAGGGGGTCGGCGGGCGCGAAGACCTCGGTGAAGAGCCGCAGGGCGACGTAGAGCGCGCCCTTGACGACGAGCGCGGAGAGGAGCGCGCTGGCGGGCGCCGTGGCGTTCGCGTGAGCGGCGGGGAGCCAGAAGTGGAGCGGGAAGAGCGCGCTCTTGAGCGCGAGCCCGGCCAGCATCGCGACGAGGGCGGCGGAGGCGACCGGCGCGGGCGCGGCGAGCGCCGCGAGGCCGTCGAGGTCGAGCCGGCCGTAGGCGCTGTAGATCAGGCCGACGCCGAGCAGGAAGAGGAGCGAGCCGAGGAGGCTCGCGACGAGGTAGCGCAGGCCCGCCTCGAGGGCTGCGCGGGTGCCGGAGAGCACCGCCAGGCCGACGGAGGCGAGCGCGACGATCTCGAGCGTGACGTAGAGGTTGAAGACGTCCCTCGAGAGGAAGAGCGCGTTCAGCCCGGTCAGCAGCAGGAGCCAGAGCGGCGGAAAGCAGGCGCGCCGGCGGGCGGCTGCGTCGTCTTCGCCCGGGGTGGCGGCGAAGGCGGCAGCGGCGGTGAAGCTCACGAGTAGCCCGATGACCGCCGTCATCAGCAGCATGAGGACGGAGAGGCCGTCGGCGGCGAGGTCGATCCCGAGCGGCGCGCCCCAGCCGCCGAGGGCGTGGTGGGCGGGGCCGACGGTCGCGACCTTGACCGCGAGGGCGGCCGCCACCGCGAGGTTGGCGAGCCCGACGAGCAGGCTCAGGCCCGTCGCGCCGCGCGGCCAGGCGAAGGCCGCGAGCGCGCCGAGGAGCGGGATGACGACCAGGAGGCCGAGCGGGTCGAGGGCGAGGTCGGTCACTTCGGCTCCTCCTCGTCGTGCAGGCGGCGGATCAGGGCGAGGGCGACGGCGGTGGTGCTCACCACCACCACGATGCCGGTGATGACGAGCGCGTGCGGCACCGGATCGGTGGGTCCGGGCGGCGCGCGCCAGGCCGCGGCGACGAGCACGGCGCCGGTGCCGCCGGAGGCGACGTTGAGCGCGACGACGCGGCGCAGCAGGTCGCCGGTCGTCACCAGCCGGTAGAGCCCGATGCCGACGAGCAGGATCCCAGCTGCGGCGTAGATCGCGGCCGTGGTCATGGCGTCTCCTCCCGGGGAGCGGGCCCGATGAAGAGGGCGGCGAGGGTGGCGGCGATCGAGACGGTGACGACACCCTCGATCACCAGGATCCAGGCCTTCGCCTGATCGGCCGGGTACTCGAAGAAGGCGCCGCCGAGCGCCGCCGCGGCGACCGCCGCGCCGGTGAAGACGGCGGTGCCGATCACGAAGGCGGCCCGCGCCCAGGGCAGGACCGCGGCCCGCGGCACCCAGAGCCGGCCGAGGACCAGCACGATGCCGACGGCCGCGAGTACCGCCCCGCCCTGGAAGGCGCCGCCGGGCG
>SKOX01000456.1 GCA_007119835.1 Paracoccaceae bacterium | reverse complement strand
TCCCGCGCGGGCGGCGGGCTGGCAGCGGCCGCGGCCCTGGCGCTGTCCGTCTGGGTCTACACCGGGCAGGGGGCGCCGGGCTATTCCGACCAGCCGCTTGCCGAGCGCCTGGCACGCCTCGCCGAGGCGCGTGCCAACCGCCCGCGCCAGGCAGAGGTCGAGACGATGGTCGCCGAGGGCCACCAGTCGGCCGACCCGGCCGATGCAGGCCACCGCCCCGAGGAGATCGAGCTTGTCGACCGCCTGCAGGCCCTCCTGGAGCAGCGGCCGAACGACCTCGAGGGGCACCGCCTGCTCGTCAGCTCGCTCGGCGCGCTCGGTCGCCTGCCCGAGGCTCGCGTGGCCCAGGAGCGGGTGATCGCGATCCTCGGCGACCGGGCCGACGCGGACGAGCATGTCGTTCTCGCCGAACTGATGATCGCCGCGGCCGGCGGCTACGTCTCGCCCGAAGCCGAGGCCGCGCTCGCGCGCGCCCTGCAGATCGACCCGATGAATCCGCCGGGCCGCTATTATTCCGGCCTGACCCTGCTCCAGGGCGGCCGCCCGGACCTCGCCTATCGCCTGTGGGCCGGCCTCCTCGAGGAGGGGCCGCCCAATGCGCCCTGGATCCGCGCCATCGAGGCGGAGATCGACGACGTGGCGCTCATGGCCGGCCTGCCGCGGCCGCCGAGCGCCGGCGCGCCGGGCATGGCGCTCGGACTCGCTCCAGGTCTGGAGGAGGCGCCTCCCCCCGCCGCCTCGCTGCCGCCGGGTGCGCTGATGCCCGAGCCCGACGCCGAGACCGCGATGATGATCGAGGGCATGGTCGCCTCCCTCGGCGAGCGCCTCGCAACCGAGGGCGGCAGCGCCGACGAATGGGCCCAGCTCATCCGTTCGCTCGGCGTGCTCGGCCGGATCGGCGAGGCTGCGGCGATCTGGAGCGAGGCCCAGGAGACTTTCGGCGACGACCGGCGGGCCCTCCTCACGCTCAGGGAGGCCGCGCGGGACGCCCGGCTCGTCCAATAGCCGGCGTTCACGACAGCGCAGCCGACTTTGTCGCCGCGACCCCCTCCGGGTCGCTCGTCGGCCTCGATCTCGGGACCCGGACGATCGGCGTGGCGGTTTCCGATCCGGCGCGCAGCCTCGCCTCGCCGCTCAAGGTGCTGAAGAAGACCAAGTTCACCGCCGATGCCGCGGCCATCGCCGCGGTGGCTGGCGAACGTGCGGCGACCGGGATCGTCGTGGGCCTGCCGCGGAACATGGATGGCTCGGAGGGACCGCGGGCGCAGTCGGCGCGGGCCTTCGCCCGCAATCTTTCCGGAGCCCTCGGCCTGCCGGTCGCGCTGTGGGACGAGCGGCTCTCGACGGTGGAGGCGGAGCGGGCGCTCCTCGTCGCCGACACCTCGCGGCGGCGGCGGGCGGAGGTGATCGACCAGGTCGCCGCCGGGATCATCCTGCAGGGGTTTCTCGACCGCCTCGGCAACCTCGCCCGGGAGGCGGCGCGATGAGCGAGGACGCCGCGGAGGTCGAGAGCCCGTGCGTCAAGACCTGCCTGATCCAGCCGAAGGCCAGGGTCTGCGTCGGCTGCCTGCGGACCATAGACGAGATCGCAGGCTGGGGCCGGATGAGCCCGGAGGAGCGGCGGGCGATCATGGCGGCCCTCCCGTCGCGGGCGCCGATCCTCGCCGAGGCCCGCGGCCAGACGACGAGGAGCCGGAAGGAGCGCGGCTAGGCCTCGGTGCGCCGGCTTCCGTCATCCGGCACCGTGACCGATGGCGACCGGTTCGCCTCTGCACCCCGCGGAAGGACGGCAGGCGGAACGCCGGCAAGGCCCGGCGCCCCGTCTGCGGCGCCGGCACTTCGCTCCGGCGCGCCGGAGCGGAGGAGGCCTCGGAAATGGGTTGGCGGGTGTCCCTAGGGTGGGGACACCCGCCTTGTGCAACCACGGCAACCTGTAGGTGTGTGGGGTGGGGTGCAGGTCACCGGTGCCCCATGATCGCTGGGTGTGACGATCATGATGGGATTAACCATTGTCCGGGGTTCGCCGGCAACCTTTGAGTTCGCTCGGGCGTTGAATTTCCCGCTTCCCGTGCGGCCTCCGGCAGCGATCAGGCGCGACGACCGCGTCGCAGCCGCGTCGTTAACCAATTGTTTCTTCTAGCCTGCTGCTGCTGCTGCGCTGCGGCATTGGCGTGCGTTGGCAGATTATCGCTCATCTCCCGCACTTCTTCATCAGGGGCCGCCGGACCCGAGCCGGAGGTGCCGGCGAGGGTTCTTGACGCGCTGCGGCAGAATCAACGCCGCCGTCTTCCCCTTGCGCGGGCGGTAGCTGCCTCCTACACCCTCGGCCATGGAGGCGGCGCTGCGGCATCGAGAGGACGGCGGAATGCGCCTGAGCGGACGGCGCATCCTGCTGATCGTGGGCGGCGGCATCGCCGCTTACAAGAGCCTCGAACTCATCCGGCTGATCGGAAAGGCCGGGGGCCGCGTCGTGCCGGTCCTGACCGCGGGCGGCCGCGAGTTCGTCACGCCGCTCAGCCTCGCTGCCCTCGCCGGCGAGCGGGTGCACGAGGCTCTGTTCGACCTGACGGCCGAGGTCGAGATGGGGCATATCGAGCTCTCGCGCAGCGCCGACCTCGTCGTCGTCGCGCCTGCCACGGCCGACCTCATGGCGAAGCTCGCGGGCGGGCTTGCGAACGACCTCGCGAGCACGCTGCTTCTCGCCACCGACAAGCGGGTGCTCATGGCGCCGGCGATGAACGTGCGGATGTGGGAGCATCCCGCGACCCGGCGCAACCGCGAGCGGCTGGCCGAGGACGGGGTGCTCTTCGTCGGACCGGCCGAGGGCGAGATGGCCTGCGGCGAATATGGGCCGGGCCGGATGGCCGAGCCTGCCGAGATCCTCGCCGCGATCGCGGATGCCCTGGGGCCGAAGCCCCTCGCCGGACGGCACGCGATCGTGACGTCGGGGCCGACGCACGAGCCGATCGACCCGGTGCGCTACATCGCCAACCGGTCTTCCGGGCGGCAGGGCGCGGCGATCGCGGCCGCCCTCGCAGCCAGGGGCGCGCGCGTGACGTTCGTGACCGGGCCGGCGACCGCCCCTCGCCCGACCGGCGCCGAGGTGGTCGAGGTGGAGACGGCGCTCGAGATGGCCGCGGCGGTCGAGGCGGCGCTGCCGGCCGACGTCGCGGTCTTCGCCGCGGCGGTGGGCGACTGGCGGCCGGTCGCCGCCGCCGCGCGCAAGATCAAGAAGACCGCAGCCGGCCCCCCGGCCCTCGCCCTCGCGGAAAACCCCGACATCCTCGCAAGCGTGGCGGGGCTGGCACAGGGGCGGCCGCCGCTCGTCATAGGCTTCGCCGCCGAGACCGGCGATCTGATCGGGAACGCGACGGCGAAGCGGCAGCGCAAGGGCTGCGACTGGCTGGTGGCGAACGACGTCGGCGACGGCTCCGGCATCATGGGCGGGATGGAGAACGCGGTGACGCTGATAACGGCCGAGGGAACCGAAGCCTGGCCCCGGCTCGACAAGCGCGAGGTGGCCGAGCGGCTCGCCGACCGGATCGCGGCGGCGCTGGCATGACGGCCGTCCGGGTGCGGGTGCGGCGGCTGCCGGGCGCGGATCCGGCGCTGCCGCTGCCTGCCTATCAGACCGCCGGTGCGGCCGGCATGGACGTGGCGGCCAACCTCGCGCCGGAGGACCGGCAGCGGGGCCTCATGCTCGCCCCGGGGGCGCGGACGCTGGTGCCGACCGGCCTCGCTATCGCCGTGCCGGAAGGCTACGAGATGCAGCTGAGGCCGCGCTCCGGCCTCGCGCTGCGCGAAGGCCTGACGCTGCTGAACGCGCCGGGCACCATCGACGCGGACTATCGCGGCGAGGTCGGCGTGATTTTCGTCAACCACGGGCAGGCCCCGGTGACGATCGGCCACGGCATGCGGATCGCCCAGATGGTGCTGGCCCCGGTGGTCCGTGCGGTCTGGGAGGAGACGGCGGCGCTCGACGCGTCGCCGCGCGGCGCCGGCGGGTTCGGATCGACCGGAACCGGGTGAGAACGCGCCGGGCGGCGGCCCGTGACGATGCTGCGCTTGCACCGGGCAGACGGCTGGACGAGCATGGGGAAACGGCGGCGCGGATGCCCGTCGGCGCACGAAGTCGGATGAGATGTTCCAGGTCCTTTCCCTAACGGTCTTCGCGCTCCTGCTTGCGCGCGCGATGCGCGCGCCGCGGGGGACGTGGCGCTGGATCGTCGGGGCGGCGGTCGCGGTGCTGGCGGCCTCGCAGCTGCTGCCGCCCGGCAATCCCTTCCGCGAGGACGTGCGCGGGTCGCTGGACACGCTGCTCTGGATCGGTCTCGCGCTGGTGCCGGTGGCGGGCTACGCACTCGTGATCCGCGCGATCCGACGGCGGACGCAGCCGGTCGGCACGGAGCCGCCGCCGGCGCGGCCGACGGGCCTCGTGCTGATCCCCGAGGACGGGCTGCTCGCCCAGGACACCGAGGCGGCGCTCGCCGAGGAGACCGGAACCGCGACCGAGCGGGTCTCGGTCGGATGGCGCGACGACGAAGGCCGGCTCGTCGGCCACGCCCGGCTGCGGCTGCGGCGCGATCTGGCGGATCTCGAGCTCCTGTGGGTCGCCCGGGAGGCGCGCGGGCAGGGCATCGGTGCGCGGCTGGTCTCGCAGGCGGCCGC
>SKOX01000406.1 GCA_007119835.1 Paracoccaceae bacterium | reverse complement strand
GCGCGGTCCTGGCTTTGGGGGCCACGTCGGAGATCGTTGAACTGCGCAACGCGCAGCTGAGCGGCGAGGCACCGCAAATTGCGACCCAAGGCGCGAGCCGCGCATGGGTCGAGCGCGACGGGCACGAGCGTCTCTGGATGTTCATCTCCGCCGACGATCCTGACGGCTTCGGCAGCCTTTATGCCCTCCGATACTACGGCGCGCTGAGTTATGCGGCATTCGACGGCGGCGAGCCGATAATCACCGGAAGCTGGCCGGTCGAGAGCAACCCCCTTCGAATGGAGCTGAACCGATAGCCGTATCGGCGGCGGGAACATGGTCTGGCTGTTGAGCGCAGGGGGGGCGGCGTGTGGATCGGCGCGCCGGATGACCCCCATAGATCAGCCAGTTAAGCTGCATCAACGCGCTATAGTGGGTTAAGGCCTCTTCATACTGTCGAGCCATGGCTGGCCGGAAGCGTCCTTCCGTAGAAGAACCATTAAGGTTTTGTGACAAGGTTTGGCTCCTCGAAGGCACTGACCTTCGGTGGAGAGAAAATCCATGTCGGCGAGAGCGCGCGCGTCAATCAGCCGTAAAGCAGGCGGGCCCCCGGTCCGCCTCCCTCGATCATCCCGTCGCGGAAGGATCGTTCTCTACTCCCACGACACGCTCGGCTTCGGCCATCTCCGGCGCAATCTGCTCATAGCGGGCGCTCTTCAAGAAAGCGCATCACGTCCAGATATCCTCATGATCGCCGGCATGCGCGAGGCAGGCGCCTTCGAGCTGCCGCACGGCGTCGACTGCCTGACGCTTCCGGCCTATGCGAAGGGATCGGACGGCACCTATCGGCCGCGGGATCTCGGCGAGAGCCTTGCGACCCTGACCGCGATCCGGTCGGGCGCGATCCTGTCGGCGGTCGAAGCCTTCAATCCTGACTTGATGATCGTCGACAACGTGCCGCGCGGTGCGCAGCGCGAACTTGACCCTGTGCTGAAGGCGCAGCGCCGGCGACGCCGCACCCGGATCGTGCTCGGGCTGCGGGACGTGATCGACAGGCCGTCGGCCGTGCGTGCGCAGTGGCTTCGGCAACGCAACTTCGAGGCAATGCGTGACTTCTACAGCGAGGTCTGGGTCTACGGGGACCAAATCTTCTACGACACGATCGGCGAATACGGCCTCGACGGCGAACTCGGGACCAAGGCGCAGTTCGTCGGCTACCTCGACCAGCGCGCCCGGTTGAAATCGCCCGCGGCTCGTCCGGCCCTCGACGCGATCCTCGGCGAGGATCCGCGGCCTTACCTCCTCTGCAGCGTCGGCGGAGGGCGCGATGGCGCCGACCTCTGCCGCGCATTCGTTCATGCGGAACTCCCTCCGGGACATCGCGGCATCATTGTGACCGGTACGCAGATGGCGCATGAGATTCGCGCCGAGCTCAGGAACCTCGGGAAAAACCGTTCCGAACTGCTCGTGGTCGAGTTCGTCCGCGAGCCGATCGCCCTGATGGCCGGGGCCGCCGCCATCATCGCCATGGGCGGCTACAACACGGTCTGCGAGGTGCTTTCGCTCGAGCGGCCGGCGCTCATCGTGCCGCGCGCAGCGCCCCGGGCCGAGCAGGCGATCCGTGCCGAGCGCCTCGCCGCGCGCGGGCTGATCGACATGCTGCCGGCGGAGGCTCTCGATCCGGCCGCCCTCGCGAGCTGGTTCCGCTCCCCGCGCCTGGCCCGGCATCGAGCGCGGGACACCCTCGATTTCCAGGGCTTGCGCCGCATCCGCGAGCGCGTCGATGCGCTGCTCGCGCCTGAACCAATCGCTCTGGCTGTCTGAGATCGACCGAACAGGAGAAAGTGCGCCATGAGTGTCCAGCCGAAGGTTGCCTATGTCGTCAAGCGGTATCCGCGCTTCTCCGAGACCTTCATCGTCAACGAGATCCTTGCCCATGAGGCGGCCGGTCTTCCTGTGGAGATCTTCGCCCTGCGCCCGGTCGAGGAGACGCATTTCCAGGATATCCTCGCGCGGGTTCAGACCCCGGTGACGCGGGTCCCTGAGAAGCTCAGGAACGCCGAGGCGCTCTGGATGCTGATGCGCGAGGCACAGGATGCACTGCCGGGCTGCTGGACCGTCCTCGGACGGATGCGGGAGATGGACGCGGGCAACGTCGCCCAGGCGGTGCTGCTTGCCATGGCCTGCCGGCGAAAGGGGATCCAGCACATTCACGCGCACTTCGGCACCACGGCAACGTCGGTCGGGCGGCTTGCGGCCGATCTGTGCGGGATCAGCTACAGTTTCACGGCGCATGCCAAGGACATCTTCCATGAGTACGACGAGCCGCAGCACCTCGATCTGAAGCTCCGCGACGCCTCGCAGGTGGTGACGGTCTCGGACTGGAATGTCGCGTATCTCAGGGACCGGTTCGGGCCGCTCGCGGACCGCGTCGTTCGCATCTACAACGGTCTCGACCTCGACCGCTTCGCCTACGAGCCGCCGGCACCGGACGCGGAGGGGATCCTCGCCGTCGGCCGGCTGGTCGAGAAGAAGGGGCTGCACATCCTCGTCGAGGCCGTGCGCATCCTCAGGGCGAGCGGCCGCGACGTGACCTGCCGCATTCTCGGCGGCGGCCCGGAGGCCGCGAACCTTGCTGCACAGGTGATGGGCAGCGGCCTCACAGGCATCGTTCGTTTTCATGGCCCCCAGCCGCAGGCGGAGGTTGTCCGGGCGATGCGCACTGCCGCCGTCTTCGCCTGCCCGTGTATCGTCGGCCGCGCCGGTGACCGGGACGGCCTGCCGACCGTGCTTCTCGAGGCGATGGCGCTCGGCACGCCGGTGGTGGCGTCCGACGTGACGGGCATCCCCGAACTGGTGCGGGACGGCGAGACTGGTCTCTGCGTGCCAGAGGGAGACCCCGAGGCATTGGCTGCGGCGCTGGCGCGGATGCTCGACGATCGGGCTTTGCGCCGGCGCATCTCGGAGGCCGCCCGAGCCCTGATTGAGCGTGAGTTCGATGGGCATGCAAACGCGGCGCGTCTGCGTCAGGTGTTTGCCGAAGCGGTGGCTGCGCAGGCGCGGCCGCTGAAGGGCGTCGCCTGATGCGGATCGCCTATGTCTCGACCGATCCCGGCGTGCCCGTCTTCGGCAGGAAAGGCGGCTCGATCCACGTTCAGGAGATGCTGCGGGCCTTCCTCTCGACCGGTGCCGACGCGGCCGTCATCTCGCCCCGCCTCGACGATGACCCGCCAAGGGACCTTGCCTCCGTACGGCGTATTCCGCTGCCGGCGCTGCCGAAGCAGGACCCGGAGGACCGGGCGCATCACCTCCTCGGGATGAATGCGCAGGTCGAGGACGCGCTCGCGCAGGCGGGCCCCTGGGACCTCGTCTACGAGCGCCATGCGCTGTTCGCCCATGGCGCGATGGAGTTCAGTGCCAGGCGCGGCATTCCGGCGGTTCTGGAAGTGAATGCGCCCTTGCTCGACGAGCAGGCCCGTCACCGCGTGCTCGCCCTCCCGGACCTCGCGGCGGCCAGCACGCGGCGCGCAATGGCCGCGGCCACGCTCGTCTCGGCAGTGTCCTCGGAGGTGTCGCGCTACTGCCTGTTGCACGGAGCCGCCGAGCGCGGGGTGCACGTGCTGCCGAACGCGGTGAACCCGGAGCGCTTTCCCCTTCGTGCGCCGCCGTCAGGGCCCTTCACGGTCGGCTTCCTCGGGACGCTCAAGCCGTGGCACGACGTCCGCACGCTGATCGGCGCGATCGCCGTGCTCCGCAGAGACACGCTTCCGGACGCGCGCCTCGTCATCATCGGCGACGGCCCGGAGCGTGCCCGCCTCGAGGCGGAGGCCGGGAACCTGGATATAGAAGGCGCGGTCGAATTCACCGGCCTCGTGCATCCCGACCGCGTGCCCGGGGAGCTTGCGCGCCTGCATGCGGCCGTGGCTTCCTATCCCGGCTGTCGTCCCTTCTACTTCTCGCCGCTCAAGCTCTACGAGTATATGGCCGCCGGGCTTCCGGTCGTCGCGAGCCGCGTCGGCGATCTGCCCGAGGTGGTCCTTGAGGGGCGCACGGGCCTGCTGTGCGCACCGGACGATCCGGCCGACCTCGCCCGGGCGCTTGGCGCGCTTGCCCGCTCGCCGCAGCTGCGGGCGCGGCTCGGGGCGGCAGCCAGGGACCATGTCCTGCGCCATCATACCTGGGGCCAGCTCGCCGCCCGGGTTCTCGAGCTGACGGGTCTCGACGCGCTCCTGCAGCCGGCCATCGCCTCGTGAGCGGGTCGCGGAAGGCCACGCTTGCCCAGACCTGGCCAGGCCTGCGGCGGGTTCTGCGCCGCTTCGCACCCTATCTGAGGCCGCATGGCGGACTGCTCACGGGCTCCGTGCTGGCATTGCTGGCCGCGACCGGCCTGAAGCTCCTCGAGCCCTGGCCGCTCAAGTTCGTCATCGACCGCGTCGTGACGACCGAACATGGGGCCGGCTCCGGCATCCCGATGGTCGACGCGCTGGAGCCGATGACGCTTCTCACGCTCGCGGCCATCGGGCTGATCGCCGTCGTCGGCCTCAAGGCAGTCTTCGAGTACGCCGCCCGTATCGGGTTCGCCCTCGTCGGCAACCGGGTCCTCACCGCCGTTCGCAACGACCTCTTCAGCCATCTGCAACGCCTCTCCCTCGGTTTCCACGCCAGGGCGCGGACCGGCGATCTGACGATGC
>SKOX01000468.1 GCA_007119835.1 Paracoccaceae bacterium | reverse complement strand
TTCAACGGCGCGAAGCCGCCCTCGGGTCCGATCAGCACCGCCCACGGGCCCGGGCCCGCCTCGGCGAGAGCCGCCGCCGCCGGGCGCGCCGCCCGCGTCTCGTCGCAGAACATCAGCCGCCTCGCCCCGTTCCAGTCGCCCAGCATCCGCCCGAGGCGCTCGGGCTCCGCGATCTCGGGCAGATGCGTCTCGCCGCACTGCTCCGCCGCCTCGATGGCGATTCGCCGCAGCCGGTCGGTCCGCAGGCGCTCGGCATTGGTGTTCTGGGTGAAGACCGGCACCAGCCGCGCCACGCCGAGCTCGGTCGCCTTCTCCACGATGAAGTCGGTCCGGGCCTTCTTCACCGGCGCGAACATCAGCCACAGGTCCGGCGGCTGCCGCTGCACCGCGGTCCGCTCGGCGACCGCAAGCCGTCCCTGCCGCCCGGCGGATGCGACCTCCGCCCGCCATTCGCCCTTGCGTCCGTTGAAGACCAGCACCGCGTCGCCGGTCCCGAGCCGCATCACGTTGAACAGGTAATGCGCCTGCTCCCGGTCGAGCGCGACCGCGGCTCCCTCGGAGAGCGGCGCCTCGACAAAAAGCCTGACCTTCGGCGCGCGTTCTGCCATACCCTCGCTCCCATGCACCGCGACACTAGCCGAGCCCCCCGCACAGAGGAAAGCCTCGTCACCGACCCGGCAGGCCGCGTCGCCGACGCCCCGCCCGCGAACTGGGTCGATCGCCACGCGCCGCGCGGCATCCGCCCGTTCCTGCGCCTTTCCCGCGCCGACCGGCCCATCGGCACATGGCTCCTGCTCATCCCGTGCTGGTGGGGCCTCGCGCTCGCCGTCGCGGCCACCGGCGACCCGCGCCCCTTCGACCTCTGGATCGGGTTCGGCTGCGCCGTCGGCGCCTTCCTGATGCGCGGTGCGGGCTGCACCTGGAACGACCTCACCGACCGCGATTTCGACGCCGCCGTCGCCCGCACCCGCTCGCGCCCCCTGCCCTCGGGCCAGGTGACGCCCAGGGCCGCCGCCGCCTGGATGATCGCCCAGGCGCTCCTGGCCTTCCTCATCCTCGTCACCTTCCCGCCCTACGCCATCGCGCTCGGCATCGCGTCGCTCGCGCTGGTCTGCGTCTACCCCTTCGCCAAGCGCTTTACCTGGTGGCCGCAGGTCTTCCTCGGCCTCGCCTTCAACTGGGGCGCGCTGCTCGCCTGGGCCGCCCATGCCGAGGGTCTCGGCCCCGCCCCCGTCCTGCTCTATGCCGCCGGCATCGCCTGGACCCTCTTCTACGACACGATCTACGCCCACCAGGACAAGGAGGACGACGCGCTGATCGGCGTGAAGTCCACCGCGCGCCTCTTCGGGACGGCGACGCGGCGCTGGCTCTTCGGCTTCATGCTGGCCGCGAGCGGCCTTGCCGCGGCCGCCGTGCTCGCCGCCGTTCCGCCCGGCCTTCCGCTGGTTGCCGCGCTCGGCGGCGTCGCAGGCTTCGCCGGCCACCTCGCCTGGCAGCTCACCCGCCTCGACATCGACGACCCGAGCCTCTGCCTCGTCCTTTTCCGCGCCAATCGCGACGCCGGCCTCATCCTCGCAGCCGGGCTGGTTCTCGCTGCCCTCCTCTGAGCCGGTTGCAGCCCCCGCGCGCCTTCCGTAAGAGGCGCGCAATGAGAACCGAGCGGGGAAACGCCTGATGCGCCTGCGCGCGATCGCTTTCGCCGTCACCGCCCTGACTGCGACCGGCGCGGGCGCCTGGTGGATCGGCGACGCCACCGCCACTTACGCCGAGCGCCGCCTCGCCGGCGACCTCGATGCGGCCCTCGCCGCCGCCGGCCACGACTGGACGGAGGTCCGGGCGGACGGCCTGCGCCTCACCCTCGCCGGCACGGCGCCCGACGAGACCGCCCGCTTCCACGCCATCGAGATCGCCCGCCAGGCCACGGGGATCGGCAGCCTCGAAGACGCCGTGGCGGTCGCAAGCCCCAACCCGGCCGCCGCTCCCGCCTTCGCCCTCGAGCTGTTGCGCAGCGGCGCCGATATCTCCCTGATCGGCCTCGTCCCCGAGCAGAGTGCGCGCCCGACCATAGCCGCCGGCCTCGCCGCCGCCGGCATCGGCGCCGCCGTGACCGACATGCTCGAGACCGCCGACCATCGCCCACCGGCGGGCTGGGACGCGGCGCTCGCCTACGGCCTCGCCGTCCTCGCCGACCTGCCGCGCGCCCAAGTCGCCATCGCCCCGGGCGCGGTGTCCGTCACCGCCATGGCCGAGGACGCGGCCGCGCTCACAGCCCTCACCCGGCAACTCGAGGACCGGGCGCCCGAGGACGTCGCCCTCCACCTCGACCTCAGCGCGCCACGGCCGGTCATCGCGCCCTACCTGCTCGCCTTCCGCCTTGCGCCCGACGGCACGGCTACCCTGACCGGCTGCTCGGCGGAGAGCGAGTCCGACGCCGAGGGCATTCTCGCCGCCGCCCGCCGGGCCGGCGCCGACGAGGCCGCCGAATGCCGTCTGGGCCTGGGCGCGCCCTCGCCCGACTGGGCCGCCGCCGCTGTCCGCGGCATCGAGGCGGTGGCCGATCTCGGCGGCGGCAGCTTCGCGCTCAACGACATGGACGCGCTCCTGATCGGCCCGCCCGACCTCGACACCGAGACGCTGGCCGCCGCCGGCGCCGCCCTCGACGCGGCGCTGCCCCGAATCTTCAGCCTGGCGACGCGCGGCGCGACCCGGCTCGAGGACGATGCCGGCGACCACGTCGCCTACGCGCCGGAGTTCCGCGCCGTGCTCGATCCCGAGGGGATCGTCCGGCTGTCGGGCCCGGTCGGCGACCGGAGCTCGCAGATCGCCGTCCTCGGCTTCGCCGAGGCCCTCTTTGGCCACCAGAGCGTCAGGGCCACCCTGTTGCTCGACCCGCAGCTGCCCGAGGGCTGGCCGGGTCGGGTGCTGGCCGGCATCGAGGCGCTCGCCCTGCTCGAGTCGGGCACGCTCGCCGTCACCGGCGACAGCCTCACCGTCTCCGGCCTCAGCCTGCAGGAGGAGGCGCACCGGGAGGTCGAGGCGTTCTTCGCCGGCCGCGACCCCGGACCGGTGACCGTCGACGTCGCTTTCGACGCCAAGGCCGCCGCAGCCTCCGCCAGTGCAGCGCGCCCGCCCGAGGAGGTCTGCGCCGAACAGGTCAAGGCGATCCTCGCCGAAGAGATGATCCTGTTCGAAAGCGGCTCGGCCCGCATCGACGACGCGAGCGCCAACGTGATCGAGGCGATCGCTGTCGCGCTCGAGCCCTGCCCCGCCGCGCGCTTCGAGGTCGGCGGTCACACCGACTCGGTGGGCAATGCGAGCTTCAACCAGCGCCTGAGCGAGCGCCGCGCGGCGGCCGTGGTCGAGGCGCTGTCCGACCGGGCCGAGGCGCAGCTGACGCCGGTGGGCTACGGCCCCGAGCGCCCGATCGCCGACAACGACACCGAGGAGGGCCGCGCCCTCAACCGCCGCATCGAGTTCGCCCTGCTGCGCGACGATGACGAGGCGGCGGACGAAGCCGAGGAGGTCGCCGCGGCCCGGGAGGCGGGCGAGGCGGACGGAGCCGGGGACACGTCCGAGAACGAGACTGGCGAGGACGAAGCCGATGGGCAGGACTGAACTCACGCTGGTCGTGGCCGGCGCGCTGGTGCTCGCCGTCCTGCTCGGCTGGGTTCTCAGGGGCCTCTTCCGCAGCCTGAACGCCGGCGGCCAACGCGCCCGCAACACCACCGAGCTGGCCGAGCGCCTGCATCGCGCCGAGGAGGCCGAGGCGCGCCTGCGCACGGTCGAGCGTGAACTGACCGCCGAGCTCGCCGAGGTCCGGGGCGAGCTCGCCGAATCGCTCCGCCGCCTCGACGCGACCCGAGCCGAAGTGGACGAGATCCGCGAGGCTTACCGCCAGGCCGTCGGCCCGCGCACCGGCACCTGAGAGCGGCGCGTGGACGCATCCGCCGCTCCGCGCCTGGACGGACCGGACCTAACCGCCGTCGCAGCCGATCAGCGGTGCCAGCGCGCCAGCGCGTCCTCGTCCTCCTCGCGCGCGTCCACCCACTGCGCGCCCGCAGCTGTCGTTTCCTTCTTCCAGAAGGGCGCGCGGCTCTTCAGGTAGTCCATCAGGAACTCGGCCGAGGCGAAAGCCGCCTGCCGGTGGGCCGAGGCGGTCGCGACCATCATGATCTGCTCGCCCGGGCTCATCGGCCCGAAGCGGTGGATGATCAGGCTCGCCTGCAGCGGCCAGCGGGCATGGGCCTCGGCCTCGATGCCCAGCAACGCCTTCTCGGTCATCGCCGGATAATGCTCGAGTTCGAAGGCGTCGAGGCCGCCTGCGAGATCGCGGACCAGCCCGGTGAAGCTTACCAGCGCCCCGATGTCGCTCCGCCCCGCCCGGATCGCCGCGAGCTCGGCACCGAGGTCGAAGTCCTCCCGCTGCACCCGGACGGCCACCGGCGCCCCGTCAACCGCCGGTCATCGGCGGGAAGAAGGCCACCTCGCGCGCGCCCGCAATGGGGGCGTCGAGGTCGGCAATCTCCTGGTCCACCGCCACCCGCACCGCTCTGAGATCCGAGAAGGCAAGCGCATAGCGCTGCTCCCGCCCGCGCAGCTCCTCGACGAGATCGCGCACGGTGGCCGCGCCGGTCTCGACCGTCTCGCCGCCCTCGCCGATCCGCTCGCGCAGCCACGCGAAGTAGCGCAGGTCGAGGCGCCGC
>SKOX01000328.1 GCA_007119835.1 Paracoccaceae bacterium | reverse complement strand
CTGATCTCGGCCATCGGGAAGCTCCTGTCTGGAAGGGGTGTCAGCAACCCCATCCTTCCAGTCAGGAGCGCCGACCGCGACACTGCTCCCCTACCGCGGAGCGGTTTCGTTCAATCCCCCAAGAGTCACAGGGAAAGGCCGTCCGTATCAGAGGCCGGCGGCGAACTCGCGCACGGAAATGTCGAGGAGGGCGCGGACGTGGGGGGCGAACGAGCGCCACACGGTCAGGTGGAATCGGTCCTCGGCCTCACGGGTCAGGACGAACTGGGCGGTGTCGAAGACCGTGCGGGCGCCGGAGCCCACCGGCATCCGGGCGAGGTCGCGCGGGCAGCCGGTGGCGAGCAGGTCGAGCACGGCCGGGCCTTCGAGCGCGAACGTGATCTCGCGGTCGGAGACATCGACCGCGCTCAGCGGCACGCCGGCGGCGCCCTCGGCGAGCGCAGCCGTGAGGCTGGCAGCTTCGCCCTCTTCGGCTGCGAGTAGCCATTCGTCCGGACCGAGGCAGAGGGCGCTCCGGCCGCCCGAGACGGCCCGGTCGCCGACCTTCCGAGGCAGGGCAACGCCGATCGCCTCCGCCACCGCGGCCGCGTCGGCGGGGCTGACGCGGAGCGATATGCGTGTCGTCGGCGGCAGGTCGCGGACGGTGACGCGGGCGAGGTCGGCGCTGAACCGGTTTGCGTCCTGGACGTTCATGCGATCCTCCATTTCAGGCGCTCAACCGGGTGTTCTCGGGATCGTAGAAGACGGTGCTCTTGGTCACGCGGGCGCTCAGGGTGCGATCGGGCATCGGGATGTGCACGATCTGGCCGTCGCGTTCGCGGCCGTCGGCCACGACCGCCATCGCGATCGAGCGGCTGAGCGCCTCGCTCCAGTAGGAGGAGGTGACGTGGCCGAGCGCGGTCATCGGCTTCGGCTGGTTCGGGTCGGCGACGATCTGCGCCCCCTCCTGCAGCACGGCCTTGGGATCGTCGGTCAGGAGGCCGACGAGCTGCTTGCGGCCCTTGGCGACCATGTCGGGGCGAGCCAGCGAGCGCTTGCCGACGAAGTCGGGCTTCTTCTTGCCGATCGCCCAGCTCAGACCGGCGTCGTCGGGCGTCACCGTGCCGTCGGTGTCCTGGCCGACGATGATGTAGCCCTTCTCGGCGCGCAGCACGTGCATCGTCTCGGTGCCGTAGGGGCAGATGTCGTACTTCCTGCCTTCCTCCCAGAGCCGCTCCCAGAGCGCGAGGCCGTGACGGGCGGGGACGTTGACCTCGAAGCCGAGTTCGCCGGTGAAGGAGATGCGGAAGAGGCGCGCGGGGAAGCCCGCGACCGTGCATTCGGCGACCGACATGTGCGGGAAGGCCGCGTCCGAGATGTCGAGGCCTTCGACGAAGGGCTCGAGCAGCTTGCGCGCATTGGGGCCCTGCAGCGCCACGACCGCCCACTGCTCGGTGGTCGAGGTGAGCCAGACCTTCAGGTCGGGCCAATCGGTCTGCAGGTAGTCCTCCATCATGTTGAGGACACGCGCCGCGCCGCCGGTGGTGGTGGTGACGTGGAAGCGGGTCTCGGCGAGCCGGCCGATGACGCCGTCGTCGCGGATGAAGCCGTCCTCGCCGAGGAGCAGCCCGTAGCGGCAGCGGCCGACGCCGAGCTTCGCCCAGGGGTTCGTGTACATCCGCTCCATGAAGGTCACGGCGTCCGGCCCGACGACCTCTATCTTGCCCAAGGTCGAGGCGTCGAAGACCCCGACGGACGCGCGGGTGGCGCGGCATTCGCGGGCGACGGCGGCGTGCATGTCCTCACCCAGTTTCGGGAAGTACCAGGCGCGGCGCCAGAGGGCGACCGGCTCGAACACCGCGCCGTTGGCTTCGGCCCAGGGGTCGATCGGGGTGCGGCGGGTGACGTCGAACGTGGCGCCCTGGTGGTAGCCGGCGAAGGTGCCGAAGGTGGTCGGGCTGTAGGGCGGCCGGAAGGTGGTCAGCCCGACCTGCGGCGGCGCCTTGCCGAGGGCGTCGGCGGCGATCATCAGGCCGTTGACGTTCGACATCTTGCCCTGGTCGGTGGCCATGCCGTTGGTGGTGTAGCGCTTGACGTGCTCGATCGAGCGCATGCCTTCGCGGACCGCGAGGCGGATGTCCTTGGCGGTAACGTCGTTCTGGTAATCGACGAAGGCCTTGGCGCTGGCCGGATTGCGGTCGGTCGGCAGGTCCTTCGCGGTGACGCCGGTGCCGGTGCGGTCGGCCGTGACGGCGTGGGCCGGCTCCTGCACGTCCCGGCCGGTCTCGCGGGCGGCGCGGGCTCCGGCGGCGGCGCCGTCAGCGAGGGCGCTCGCTATGCCCCAGAGGCCGCGACCGGCGCCGGCGATGTGCACGGCCTCGGACTTCCTGCCGGGCAGAAAGGCCTTGAGCTCGTCGTCCCAGGCGAGGCTGCCCTTGGTGTGGGAGAAGAGATGCAGGCCAGGCGTCCAGCCGCCGCACATCAGGACGGCGTCGCAGGCGATGGTGCGGGCCGTGCCGACACGGCCGTCGCGCAGCTGGTTGATCCGCAGCGACTTCACCCGCAAGCGACCCGACGTCCCGGTCGGGCTCCAGCCGAGCAGGGTCTCGATGCCGAGGGAGCCGGCGCGCTCGGAGAGTGCCGCGTCAACCGCCGGGCGGATGTCGACGATCGCGGCGGGCTTCGCGCTGGCCTCGGCAAGGTCGAAGGCAGCGTGCCAGGCGCTGTCGTGGCTGGTGACGACCACGGGCCGGTCGCCGACCTTGACACCATAGCGGCTCAGGTAGGTCTGCGCGGCGCCGGCCAGCATCACGCCCGGGCGGTCGTTGCCGTCGAAGACCAGCGGCTTCTCGAGGGCGCCCTGCGCCAGCACGACCTCCCTTGCCCGCACCCTCCAGAGCCGCTCGCGCGGCGCACCTTCGGGCGGTTCGGCGAGGTGGTCGGTCAGGCGCTGGGCGAGGCCGATCAGGTTCTGGTGGTAGTAGCCGATCGCGGTGGTGCGCGGCATCACCGTGACGTTCGGCAGGCGGTCGAGCTCTGCGAGGGCCGCTGCAAGCCAGTCCCAGGCGCCCTTGCCGTCGATGAGGACCCCGGGCTCGGAGAGCAGCGATCCGCCCGGCTCGGAGGCCTCGTCGACGAGCATCACCTCGGCGCCGGAACGCCCGGCGGCGAGCGCCGCGGCGAGGCCGGCGGGGCCGGCGCCGACGACGAGGACGTCGGTGTGGGCGAAGCGGCTGGCATAGCGGTCGGCGTCGGGTTCGGTCGGCGAGACGCCGAGCCCCGCGGCTTGGCGGATGACGGGTTCGTACACGCGGTCCCAGAAGGCGCGCGGCCACATGAAGGTCTTGTAGTAGAAGCCGGCGGAAAACAGCGAGCCGAACCTGTCGTTGATCGCGCCGATGTCGAAGGCGAGCGACGGCCAGCGGTTCTGGCTGGTCGCCTCCAGCCCCTCGCGGAGCTCCTGAACGGTGGCGCGGGTGTTCGGCTCGAATCGGCCGGGCCCGCGGCGGGTGCCCATCAGCGCGTTGGGCTCGTCGGAGCCGGCCGAGACCACGCCGCGCGGGCGGTGGTACTTGAAGGAGCGGCCCATCAGGTGGACGCCGTTGGCGAGCAGCGCCGACGCGAGGGTGTCGCCCGCGAGGCCGGTGTAGGCCTTGCCGTCGAAGGTGAAGCTTATCGGTCGTGCATGGTCGACGCGGCCGCGGTTCGGAAGGCGGAAGCTCGTCATTCGGTGCCTCCCGTCAGGCTGCTGATGTCGGGACGGGGCTCGCCCGCCTTGTAAGTGAGGAGGAAGCGGTCGGAGACGGTCTCGCGCACCGCGTTGAAGAAGCGGGCGCAGCCGTTGATGTGGCGCCACCGCTCGAAGTGGTGGCCACGGGCGTTCGACCGGATGAAGAGGTAGTCGCGCCACTCCTCGTCGCTGAGCCTCGACGGATCCTCGGGGCGCGCGATGTGGGCCTCGCCTGCATAGGCGAATTCGAGCTCGGGGAGGTCCTGCTCGCAGTAGGGGCAATGGATCAGCAGCATGAGCCTCGTCCTAGGTGCGCGTTCATCGTCTAGTGCGCGACGGCGGCGGCGGCGGCCTCGTCGATCAGCCGGCCGGTGGTGAAGCGCTCGAGCGTGAAGGGTGCGTTGATCGGGTGCGGCTCGCCCTTCGCGACGGTCCAGGCAAAGACGTGCGCCGCGCCGGGCGTCGCCTTGAAGCCGCCGGTTCCCCAGCCGCAGTTCACGTAGAGACCGGGCACCGGCGTCAGCCCGATGATCGCCGAGCGGTCCGGCGTGACATCGACGGTGCCGCCCCACTTCCGCAGCATCCGCATCCGGCGGAAGATCGGGAAGATCTCGCAGATCGCGGCGAGCGTGTGCTCGATCAGCGGCAGGCCGCCGCGCTGGGAGTAGCTGACGTACTGGTCGGTGCCCGAGCCGATGACGAGCTCGCCCTTGTCGGACTGGCTGATGTAGGCGTGCACCGAGTTCGACATGACGACGCAGGGGAAGATCGGCTTGACCGGCTCGGAGACCAGCGCCTGCAGCGGGAAGCTCTCGAGCGGCAGCCGCACGCCGGCGGTCTCCATGACGACCGAGGTGTGGCCGGCGGCCGAGACCGCGACCTTCTTGGCGGCGATGAAGCCCTTCGCGGTCTCGACGCCCGTGACGCGGCCGTCGGGGCCGCGGCGGATCGCCGTGACGGGGCAGTTCTGGATGATGTCGACGCCGCGCGCAGCGGCGCCGCGGGCATAGCCCCAGGCGACGGCGTCGTGGCGGGCGGTGCCGGCGCGGCGCTGCAGTGCCGCGCCCATCACCGGGTAGCGGGCGGAGGGCGAGATGTCGAGCGGCGGGCAGAAGAGCTTGGCCTCCTTGGCCGACAGCCACTGGTTGTCGACGCCGTTGAGCCGGTTGGAGTGCACGTGGCGCTGGAAGCTCTGCACGTCGTGCACGTTGTGGGCGAGCATCATCACGCCCCGCCGGCTGAACATGACGTTGTAGTTCAGCTCCTGCGAGAGCCCGTCCCAGAGGTCGAGGGCGTGGTCGTAGAGCCGGGCGCTCTCGTCGTAGAGATAGTTCGAGCGGATGATCGTGGTGTTGCGCCCGGTGTTGCCGCCGCCGAGCCAGCCCTTGTCGATCACCGCGACGTTGGTGATGCCGTGCTCCTTGGCCAGATAGTAGGCTGCGCCGAGGCCGTGGCCGCCGGCGCCGACGATGACCACGTCGTAGGAAGCCTTGGGCTCGCGCTCCGGCCACTGCGGCGTCCAGTTCTTCTGGCCGGTGAGCGCGCCCTTGATCACCTGGGCGAGGGAAAAGTGGGTCACGCAAGCCTCCCGAGAATAACCTGGCGTCCATAACGGATCGACGCTCTTCAGGCGTGCATGGATGCGTCAGATCTGCTGTAAGCTTGCGACGGAGGAAGGGCCAAATGGCGCAGCTCAACGTCGGCTTCATACTGACACGGCGCTTCACGCTGTGCGCGCTCGCGAACTTCGTCGACGTGCTGCGTCTCTCGGCCGACGAAGGCGACCGCTCGCGGCCGATCCTCTGCTCGTGGCGCGTCCTGTCGCCGACCATGGAGCCGATCGCGTCGAGCTGCGGCATCGCCGTGCAGCCGGAGGAACGGCTCGGCGAGCCGGACCGGTTCGATTACCTCGTGGTCGTCGGCGGCCTCGTCGACGAGGTCGAGAACCTGCATCCGGACACGGTGCGCTTCCTTGAGCGGGCGGCGGCGACCGGTGTGCCGCTCGTGGGGGTCTGCACCGGGACGTTCGTGCTGCACCGGGCCGGCTTGATGAAGGGCTACCGCGCCTGTGTCAGCTGGTTCCATCACGAGGATTTCCTCGAGCGGTTCGACGGGCTGAAGCCGGTCAGCGACCAGATCTTCGTCGTCGACCGCGACCGTCTGACCTGCTCGGGCGGGGTATCGTCGGCGCATCTCGCGGCCTTCATCGTCGAAAGGCACCTTGGGCAGGCGCGGGCGGCGAAGAGCCTGCACATCATGATCATCGACCAGGCGATGGCCGCGGAGGAGCCGCAGCCGGGCATGCCGCTGGCGCTGGCGACAGACGATCCGCTCGTCAGGAAGGCGCTGCGCGCCATGCAGCAGTCGATCGACGCGCCGCTGTCCATCGGGCGGGTGGTGGCGGCGATGGGCGTGGGTCGGCGCAAGCTCGAGCGGCATTTCCGCGAGGCGCTGGGAATGACGCCGCTCGAGGCCGACCGGATGATCCGCGTCGAGCAGGCCAAGCACCTGCTCCTGACCACCAGCCGCTCGGCGACGCAGATCGCCAATGACACCGGGTTCTGCGACCTGCCGCACATGATCCGGGTCTTCCGGACGGCCGAGGGCGTCACCCCCGACGTCTTCCGGCGCAGCCGCGCCTAGCGCCCGTGCGCTGACGGCCGGCCGAGCTCGATCGGCCGGCCGTCAGGCCTGATGCTGCGTTGCCGCCTCCGGCGCTGCCCGGGTCTTCTTGATCTCGTGCGGCGTACATCCGTAGCGGCGCCGGAACATCCGGCTGAGGTGCGAGGCGTCGCAGAATCCGCATTCCACGGCGATCGCGGAAACCGGCCTGTCGGTCGCCTCGAGGAGGTGGCGGGCGAACGACAGGCGGATGTCCATGAACGCCGCCTGCGGTGACGTTTGCAGGGCGGTGCGGAAGTGCCTTTCGAGCTGACGCTTGCTGTTCCCCATCTGTCGCGCAAGTTCGGCCACGGAAAGCGGTGCGTCGATGCGCTGCTGCATGAGGAGCAGCGCCCGCCTCACCAGCGGATCGTCGGTCCTGAAGTCGAGCGGGATGCCGGGCTGCGGCTTCTCCGGCCGAAGGGCATCGTCGATGATCATGATGTGCAGGCTCTTGCTGGCCTGCGCGCGCCCGACATGCCGCTCGACGAGGTATGCGGCGAGATGGGCGGAACTTGCGCCGCCAGCGCAGGTAAGCCTGTCCCGGTCCACGACGAAGATCTGATCGGAGGTCGGCACGAGGCCGTCGAACTGCTCGAGGAAGTCCGCGTGGCAGAACCAGCTTACGCAGCAGCGGTACCCGTTCATGAGGCCGGCGCGATGAAGCAGGAAGGCGCCGGTGCAGACACCGACCAGCGGAACGCCCGAGGCCGCAGCGCGCTCGAGAAACCGGGTGTAGGCTGGACCGATGTTGGGGATCTCCTCCAGCAGGCCGCCAACCACGACGATGTAGTCGAACTTGGCCGGATCCCCCAGCCGCTCGTTCGGCTGCACCGTGACGCCGCAGCTCGATGCGACCGGGTTCATCGTCTCGGACAAGACCGACCACCGGCACATGATCGGCCGGCTCCGATCACCCTCGTCCGCCGCAAGCCTCAGGACGTCCACGAAGTTGGCGAACGCGCACAGGGTGAAGCGCCTGGCGAGGATGAATCCGACGGACAGGCGCGGCCCGCCTTCCCCCGGCGCCCTGGCCCGCGCCGAAGCGCCCTGCGGCCTCTCCCGACCCACTTTCGCAGGTGGCTTCATCGCTCCTCCGACGCTGTGTCGTAGCGCTTATTCAAAACTGTCGCAAACGTCCTGTTCCATCGAACCGGGAAGGTGCATTGCCATGCTGCAAGCTGCCGGAGCGCCCGAAGGCGGAAACAGGCAGAAAGTGGGTGGGAAATGAAGATCCTGATCCCCGTCAAGCGGGTCGTCGACGACAATGTGAAGGTCCGCGTGAAGGCGGATGCTTCCGGCGTCGATCTCGCGAACGCGAAGATGTCGATGAACCCGTTCGACGGCATCCCGCATCGTCCGCGACGGCAAGACGACGCTGATCGGCGACATCGCGTTCGGCCCGGCCGCACGGCGCGCGGGTGCCATCGCGCCAGGGCCGGCGTAATGACGATCATGAGCCTGATCCACAACACGCTCGTGGCCGCACACCGGCGCAGGGGTCTCCCCGCGCCTTAGTTCTGCTAGACTCACGTGGTGTGGACGGCGCCGGTTGCCGCGGGACCTGCGCCATACTGAACGGCCCCTGCCACCCCGGACCGAGAAGGATCGAAGAGAATGTCAGCGTTTCCCGATAGGGCCAGGGTCGTCATCGTCGGTCTCGGCGGAATCGTGGGCGCCTCGGTGGCGCACCACCTGATCGAGCGAGGCTGGGACGATATCGTCGGGATCGACAAGTCGGGCATCCCGACCGACATCGGCTCAACGGCGCATGCTTCGGACTTCTGCTATGCGACCAGCCACGACTTTCTCACCTGCTGGACGACGCTCTACTCGATCGACTTCTTCGAAAAGATGGGACATTACGCCCGGATAGGCGGCATCGAGGTGGCCCGCGTCGGCGACGACGTCCGCATGAACGAGATACACCGCAAGGTTGACTCCGGCATGGCGTTTGGCACCCGCGCCCGTCTGATGGAGCCTGCCGAGATCAAGGAAAAGTTTCCGCTGATCGAGCAGGATCTCGTCCAGGGCGGCCTCTGGGATCCGGATGCCGGGCTCGTCATCCCGCGCTCGCAGACCGTCGCCGGCAAGCTTGTCGACCAGGCCGAAGCGGTGGGCAAGCTCAAGGCCTTCGCCAACACCTCGGCGAAGTCGCTGATCATCGAGGGGGGGCGCATCAAGGGTGTCGTCACCACCCGCGGCACGATCCACGCCGACCATGTCGTCGTCTGCGCCGGCCTCTGGGGGCGGCTGATCGCCGAGATGGCGGGCGAGGATCTGCCGGTGATGCCGGTCGACCATCCGCTGACCTTCTTCGGCCCCTACAACGCGTTCGCCGGCACGGGCGTCGAGATCGGCTATCCGCTGATGCGCGACCAGGGCAACTCGGCCTACATGCGCGACACCGGCGACCCGAAGACCGCCGAGGGCGGCCAGATCGAGTGGGGCTACTACGAGGAGCACAATCCGCGCCTCGTCCATCCGCGCGACCTTCTCGAGAAGGAGCAGGCCCGGCTCTCGCCGTCGCAGCGCGACCTCGACATGGAGCAGGTGATCGAGCCCCTCGAGCGGGCGATGGAGCTGACGCCGATCCTCGGCGAGCTCGGCTACAACGAGGGGCACTCGTTCAACGGCCTGCTGCAGACCACGACCGACGGCGGCCCGTCGATGGGCGAGAGCCAGAAGGTCCGGGGGCTCTGGTACGCCGTCGGCATCTGGGTCAAGGACGGCCCCGGCATGGGCAAGCTGATCGCCGACTGGATGACCGACGGCCGCACCGCCATCGACCATGCCAGCATCGACTACGCGCGCTTCAACCCGTTCGCCCTCGACGAGAAGTTCATCGAGGAGCGCTGCACCGAAACCGCGATGAAGATCTACAATCCCCCGGTGCACCCGCGCGAGCCCTTCGCCGGCGGCCGCGGCATCCGCCGCTCGCCCTTCCACGAGCGCGAAAAGGCGCTCGGCGGCTACTTCATGGAGCTCGGCGGCTGGGAGCGCGCGCACGGCTACGCCGCGAACGAGCACCTGCTGGAGAAGTACGCCGACCGCGTGCCGGTGCGCGAGAACGAGTGGGATGCCCGCCACTTCTGGCGCGTGTCGAACGCCGAGCAGCTCGAAATGAGCGAGAACTGCGGCATCATCAACCTGTCGCACTTCCACATCACCGACATCGCGGGGCCCGACCATGTCGCGATGATGGAGTGGCTGTGCGCGGCGAAGATCGGGGGCCCCGCGAACGTCGGCAAGGGCATCTACACCCACTTCCTCGACGACGAGGGCATGGTGCGCGCCGACTTCACGGTGATGCGCATGGCCGATCGCTGCCGGATGATCAACGGCGCCGACGCCGGCCCCCGCGACTTCCACTACATGCGGCGGGTCGCGCAGGACAGAGGCTACGACGTCACGATCACCGACGTCACCGAGAAGGTCGTCACCATCGGCATCTGGGGCCCGAACGCGCGGGAGAACCTCTCGAAGGTCGTCGAGGATCCCGATGGCCTCGCGGTGGCGAACTTCCCCTTCGCGGCGATCAAGCCGGTGAGGATCGCCGGCCGCGACGTGACGGCGTTCCGCATCTCCTATGTCGGCGAGCAGGGCTGGGAGCTGCACATGGCCTACGAGAACGGCCTCGCCGTCTGGGATGCGCTGCGCTCGACCGGCGTCATCGCGGTCGGCATCGAGACCTACGCCAATTCCCGCCGGCTCGAGAAAAGCCTGAGACTGCAGAACGCCGACCTGCTGACCGAGTACAACCTGCTCGAGGCCAACCTTGCACGTCCCAAGGTCAAGGAGGCGGACTTCCGCGGCAAGGCGAAGCACCTCGAGCATCGCGCCCGAGATCACCAGCCGGCGATGCTCTGCACCTTGGTGATGACCGACAACGTCGATGCCAACGGCGTCGCGCGCTATCCGGTCGGCAAGCTGCCGGTGATGGACCCGGAGACCGGGGGGACACTGGTCGACGAGCTCGGCCGGCGGTCCTTCACCACGTCGATCGCCTTCGGGCCGAGCATCGGCAGGAACATCGCGCTTGCCTACCTGCCCTGGGCATATTGCCAGGAGGGTCGCAAGCTCGCGGTGCAGTACTTCGGCGAGACCTATCCGGTCGAGGTCGCGGGCGTCGGCTACAAGCCGCTGTACGACCCGGAGAATGCCAAGCCACGGAGCTGAGGCCGTACGGACGCCCGGGGGCCGCCCGCCGCCAGTGCCGCCTGTCACCAGGCGCACACAGACGGCCGCGGGCGAGGGGACGCAAGAAGTGAGATCGATCATCGTTGACGAGGTCCCCAGGCAGAACCTGCTCGAGCCTCGCAACCCGCCGTCCGAGGGCCCGCAGCTACGCCACGATCCGGGTTGCGAACATGCGACCGGGGTCGATGGCGCCATGGGTCCAGCGTTGCTTACGTCGATGTAGGCGGTGATCGCCACCTCGAGCTCGGGCAGAACCGAGCCGCCTTGGGGAGTTCCCTCACCGGTTCAGACGAAAGGGCGCCGCTCGTACAGGTCGGTTCGCGTGTCGTCGACAAGATCTCGCTCAAGCTCGCACCTGGGATGCGCAAGCCGTCTGCGAGCGGCGGCGAGGTGGCCGACGAGCGGGCCCCGGGTTCAGATTTCACGAATGATCAGGTGTTCGGCGGACCAGGACGCCGGCGCGACCTCCGCCTCGGCGCTCCCATTGCGGATCCTGCGGCATCCGCCGACTGGCAGGTTCGAGACGACCAGTACCGGGTCGGTGCCGGCGGCCGCCGCGTGCGGCGGCACCGAGGCGAAGACGCCGTCGAGGGACAGCGAGACGTCGCAGGGGAGGAAGGCGGTAGCGCCGCCCACCCCGGTGTCGGTCATCGGGTGTCCCAGCGGCACCCCGACCGCACCCACCGCGCAAACCGCGGTCTGCAGTTCGATCGCCCGTGCCCGGGCGCTGCCGAAGACCCGGTTGTAGCCCGTGATCATGTCGGTCTTGGCCGGGACAAGAACGAGATCGAGATCAAGCCTGCCCAGCCGCGCCCATAGATCGGTGAATTCGACATCGAGGCAGACGGCGATCGCAAGGCGGAGGCCGTTCCACCGGATCACGTGGATCCGGTCGCCGGGTACCGTGATCCCCGCCGCCGATTGCTGCTCGAGCGGCGTGAGGCTGAGCTTGTCTTGGTGAAACCGGCCGCCGTCAGGGGTGAGCAGCCAGGCGCGGTTGGCAAAGGTCGGCACACCGTCGCGCATGCCGATCCGCTGCGGGATCGTCCCTGGCAGCAAGCTGACGCCATAGTGTCGGCTGAGCGCGGCCATGGCGGCCAGCGCCTCTGCGCCGGTGTCGGCGAGCCAGCCAAGCTGCCCGGCCGCAGGCAGGTCGGGCGACGCGAAACAGATCCACTGCGCGCAGGCATATTCCGGCATGACCAGCATGTGCCCGCCGCGCGCCGCGGTCGCGGCCATCTGCTGCTCGACGCGGGCGAGCCAACCCGCGACGTCGACCGGCTGGACCTCAAGGTTGGCAGCCCACAGGTCGAGGGAGAGGTGCTCCATTTCGTGTTGCCTACTACCAGAGGTACCCGGACGAGCGCCGGAACTGCTGCAAATGCGCTCGGTTGGATTTTGTTCCCGATTACCTGTGGGGGCGGATCAGCCAAGCGGCGTGAAGATGCGGCGCGAGTCCTCGCGGAAGTCGTGGAGGTCGAGCGGCCACGTGGCCCGGGGCCAGCGGTACTCCATGCGGCCTCGGCGGGGACGGTAGACGGCGGTGTAGAGGGTGCCGAAGCCGGCGGCGAAGGCCGAAGAGTAAAGCGGCGGCTTGAGAAAGGCGCCGATGAACTTCTCCTCCGGCTCGACGTGCAGGGTGAGGCGCTGCAGCAGGTAGCGCTCGCGCTCGACGGTGGCGGTGAAGCGGGCGTGATGGGCCCACTCGACGCGCTCCTGGTGGTTGGTGGCGACGGCGGCGTGGGTGATGGCGGCGGGGCGGTCGGGGGCCATCATCGCGGTCAGGAAGTGGCGCTCGCGGTCGAGGACGGTGACGTTGTAGCTCATGTGGGTGGGGAGGCGGGCGAGGGCCTTTCCGGCTTCTTCAGTGTTTTCGCAGGTTTGCAGGACGTAGCGCAGGATCAGCGGCACCCCGAAGCCGTCGCCGACGACGCGGCGGCCGCCGAAGGTGAGGGAGACGGCGAGGCCGGCGTCGTTCATGCCGTCGACGAGGCCCCAGAGGCCGTCGGCGGTGCCCATGACGGTGCGGCCTTGCCACTTCGTGTGGAGGACCAGGTGGTCGAAGGCGAGCGGGGAGTAGTCGTAGTTGCGCACGAGCACGGGCTCGGCGCCGGGCCAGATCGCCTGCGAACACCCTGAGAGATAAGGCGGCGGGCAGTGGAAGGACAGGAAGCGGGCGGCGTGGTCGGAGCCGCCGGCGAGCTCGCAGAGCTGCTCGTAAAGCGGAACGATTTCAGGCATGTGGGCGCGCAGGGCCTGGAGGCTGTCCCAATAGGTCGGGCGGGCCTCCTCGCCCTCGCGGAGCCACCAGCGGTGGTAGTCGGGCCAGTATTCGGCGAAGAGCGCGGCCCATTTCGGGCCGGGCTCGGATTCGGAAACGGCGCGCCAGAGGTGTTCCACAGTCAGGCGGCCGATGTCCGGTGCGGGAGCATTTCTGCCCAGGTTAACAGCGATTTGCGCGATGCACGGCGCATGCAGAAACCATGCACCTTCGATATGCATAGGAAAACGCTCGGGATTGAGCGGTTAACGCGCGGGCGGCCGGGGCGGACGCCCGCCGCCCGCCCGCGGTCAGGCGTCGCCCATGGCTGTCGCGGCCGCCGCAAGCGCGCGCCTCAGAGGATCTTGAAGGCGGGGTCGGCGAGCGCCGGTCCGGCCTCGGCACGGGGGAGCGGCCTGGCGGAGAACGCCGACTTCATGCCGTGGATCCAGCGGCGGGCGCGGTCGTTGAGCGTGAAGTCGGGGTTCATCGAGCGGCCGCGGGTCACCAGGATGCCGAGGTCGGCGCCCTCGTAGCGGTAGTCGCCGGGCTGGAGGATGCGCAGGAAGAAGGCCTCGTTCTCGCTCTCGACGGCGCGGCGGTGGTAGTCGAAGCGGTCGAAGGTGACGCGGCCGTCGTTCGCCATCTTGTAGATGCCGGTCTGCGGTGCGTCGGTGAGGATGTCGACCGAGTCCTCGGTGTGCTTGATGACCATCTGCGACCACGAGTCGATCATGTCGGGGTCGGCCCAGCGGTCGTTGAGCTCGGCGACGTCGAGCGAGAACGGCACGTCGGAGAACTCGAGCAGGTGGAACAGGAACAGCGGCGCGTCGGCGTGGGCGAAGGCGGCGTGGTTGGTCATCGAGCTCGCGCCGGTGATGCGCGGGTTGAGCTCGCCCAGCCAGATGTCGCCGGTGTTCTGGTCGATCAGGAAGTCGAGCTCGAAATAGCCGCGGTAGCCCTCCTCGCGCAGCTGCTCGCCGAACCTGAAGGTGAGGTCGCGGGCGCGGTCGCGGATCTCCTGCGAGAAGGCGCCGTCGAAGATCTCGTTGCCGCACCAGCCGCCGCGGTAGGGGGTAAGCTCCTTGAAGCCGACCAGCTCGGTCATCAGCGGGCCGACTATGGTGCCCTCCTTGGTGGCGCAGGCCTCGATCGCCGAGCCGCGGCAGTCGATCCGCTTCATGATCTTGATCTCGCCCTCGCCGACGATCTCGTGCTCGTGGCGGCGGAAGTCGTCCTCGGACCTGATGAAGAACGTGGTGTGGCCGCTGTCGCCGAAGGCCGACTGCAGCACGAGGTCGTGGCCGAGGCCGGCCTCCTCGCAGATCTCGCGCAGGTGGGCATAGTCGCGGATTTCCGAGAGCGTGTTGGGCACGGAGGGGACGCCCGCCTTGTTGCCGATGCGGACGGTCTCGATCTTGTTGTCGCAGCGGGTGCGGAGCTCGGCCGAGGGGAACCAGACCTCGCCGCCGAGTTCGCGGGCGAGGCGCTCGGTTTCCTCGTCGAACATCAGGAAGACGAATTTCGGGCTGCCGCCGCGGCGGCGGACGAGATCGATCACCTCCTTGTGCTGCAGCAGGTAGTTGTTGATGTCCTCGATCGACTGGAATTCGGCGTGCGGCTGCTCGGAGGGGCAGAACACGTTGGGGTGCCGGCCATCGTAGCAGTCGATGTAGCAGATGTACTTGAAGTTCTTCACCCACTCGTCGAGGCCGAGCAGGTTGAAGTTGGTCGCCGAGACGAAGTAGATCGGATCCTCGTTGCGGTGGAAGTAGCGGCGGATCTCGGAGATGTTCCGCAGTGCCTTCTTCGGGATCGTCTGGTCCATCGTTTCTCTCCCTGTTTCTATCGGCGGGCTATTCGGCGGCCTTGGGCAGGCTGGCGGCGGCGTGGCGCTCCATCGCCTCGTCGGTGAAGACGCGCAGGCCGAGGTCGGGGCGGTAGCCGTGGATCTCGTTGACGTCGAGGGCGCGCATGAAGGCGAGGATCTCCCGGCTGATCACCTGGCCGGGGACGAGGATCGGGAAGCCGGGCGGGTAGGGGATGATGAAACTCGCCGACACGACCTCGCGGCCGCCCTCGACCCGGTCCATGATGTCGCCGTGAAGGTCGACATAGTCGCAGTTGTTCTCGTCGTAGGCGAGGAAGAACGCCGAGCGGATGTCGCCCTCGGGCGTGACGGCGTCGCGGCGGAAGGCGTCGTGGAAGCGCGAGAAGTCGGGCAGCGGCGGCACGTCGTGCATCAGGTTGCGCACGCGGCGCTCGAAGGCGAGCTTCTCCATCTTGGAGGCGTCGTCGAGCAGCTCGTCGAGGTCCTGGGCGATCTTCACCAGCACCTCGATCAGGTAGGCGACCGACGAGCGCGTCGTGCCGATGTTGGTCATGAACAGCACGGAGTTGCGCGACGTCTTGTTGATCTGGATGCCGTACTTGTCCATCAGGATCTTGGTCTTGAACGTGTCGCCGTCCCAGCCGGTGCCGCCGACCGCGACGGTCACGCGGGTGGCGTCGAGCGCGAACTCGTCGCGGGCCCAGCATTCCCAGATGTCGGTCCAGCCCTGGTCCGGGTCGAAGTAGGTGCTGACGCCGCTCTCGCGGTACTTCTCGGGGATCATGTCGCCGGCGGTCAGGACCTTGAAGTATTTCTGCAGCAGCGGGTGGGTGGAGATCGCGCGGCGCATCGACATCGCCGCCTCGACCTGGCGCTGGACGAATTCGAAGCCCTCGAGCTCGACCTGCCGCCGGCCGACATCGAGCGAGGCGATGATCTGGTAGTTCGGCGAGGTCGAGGTGTGGGTCATGTAGGCTTCGTGGAAGGCCTCCTCGACCTCGCCCTTGAAGTCCTGGTCGTTGACGTGGATCATCGAGCCCTGCCTGAGCGCGGTCAGGGTCTTGTGCGTCGACTGGGTGGCGTAGACGCG
>SKOX01000054.1 GCA_007119835.1 Paracoccaceae bacterium | reverse complement strand
GGCGGAGTATTTCGTCGATCTCGCCCAGAGCGTGGCGCCGCGCGAGGCGCAGGCCTGGGCCTTCCTCGAGGGGCTCGACTTCTTCCGCGACGGCCGGCTCGCGATGGCGACGATGTGGCCGCAGGGTCTCGCGACGGTGGAGGACGCCGACGGCCAGGCCGCCGGCAACGTCGCCTACCAGCCGCTGCCCAAGTGGGAGGACAACCTCGCGGGCTACGAGCAGGGCGTGCCCTTCCTCGGCGGCGGCGGCGTCTTCCTGTTCGACACGCCGAATGCTGAGGAGGCGTTCAAGTTCCTCACCTGGATGCTCCAGGAAAACGAGATCGAGTGGGCGCGCGAAAGCAACCAGTTCTCGCGGCGCGCCCACTTCGAGGACGAGGAGCTGCGGCAGGCCCAGCCCTACTATGAGGACTTCCTGCCCGCCTACGAGCAGGTCCTCGAGGCGGTGTTCATCCGGCAGGGCATCCCGGAATACGGCGCGGTGATGTGGACCGGCACCACCGACTTCATCACCGACGTCTTCGCCGGCGACCTGACGCCGGAGCAGGCGCAGGATCGCTGGGCCCGCGACATGCGGATGGCCTTCCAGCGCGCAGGCTACATCGACTGACCGACGACGGCGCGCGCCCCGGGTCCGGGGCGCGCGCGTTCCTGCCGGAGGAAGCCGCGATGGCCGATCGACGCACCCGCTTCACCCGCGGCTGGTGGTTCATCCTGCCGGGCCTGATCCTGATGACCCTGATCGTCGGCGTGCCGCTGGTGATGGGGCTGAACTACAGCCTCCGCCAGGTCTTTCTCTACGACTTCGCGAACCAGCCGTTCGTCGGCCTCGACAACTACGCGCGGGCGCTTCAGGACCCGCTCTACATCAACTCGCTCCGGGTCACGGCGATCTTCACCGCCGGCTGCCTCGCGATCTGCCTGACCTTCGGCATCCTGATCGCGTTCCTGCTCAGCGCCAAGCAGGTGAAGTTCCGCGCCACCTGGCTCGCGCTCTTCCTCGTGCCCTTCGTGATGACCCCGGTGGTCGGCGGCATCGCCTGGCGGCTCTTCATCTGGCAGCAGGAATTCGGGGTGATCAACCACATCGCCGGCCTGCTCAACCTGCCGCAACCCTACTGGCTGCTCGACCGCGAGACCGCGCTGATCGCGGCGATCATCTCCAATTCGTGGCAGCTGACGCCGCTCGCCATCCTGGTGTTCTACGCGGCGCTGACCACCATCCCGGAGGAGCTGTTCGAGGCCGGCCGAGTCGATGGCGCCGGGCCGATGCAGGCGCTGTGGCACATCGTACTGCCCATGCTGAAGCCGCACATCCTGTTCGTGACGATCATCGTCGTGACCAGCGCCTTCCGCGAGTTCGACATGGTCTGGGCGCTGACCGGCGGCGGCCCTGGGCGGGCGACGACGGTCCTGTCGATCTTCGCCTACAACCGCGGGATCTCGGCGCAGGACATGGGCATGGCCAACACCGTCGCCTTCACGATGTTCATCATCATGGCGACCTTCGCCTGGATCTACATCACCCTCTACCGCCGCACGGAGGTCCGGGAATGAACCGTGCCCGCCTGCGCAAGCGCACCGCCTTCTGGCTCATCCACCTCGGGCTTCTGGTCTGGCTGGTGATCGCGCTGACCCCGCCGGTGATGCTGCTCGCCGCCTCGCTGAACCGGACCGCGCTCTTTCGCTCGCCCGTCGACCTGCTGCTCCTGCGCGACTTCAGCCTCGAGAACTTCGGAGCGGCCTTCGTCGCCGGCGACTTCTGGTTCTTCTTCACCAACAGTCTGATCATCTCGACCGCGGCCGTGGTCATCACCCTCGTCGTCTGCGTGCCCCTGGCCTACGGGTTGAACAAGATCGGCGACCGCCAGCGCAACGCCGTGTCCTTCGGCGTGCTCGCCATGCGTTTCATTCCCTACGTCGTGCTGGCCCTGCCGATGTTCCTGATCTTCGTGCAGATCGGCCTGACCGGCTCGCGGGTCGGCCTCGTCCTCGCCCATCTCGCCATCCACATCCCGTTCGCCACCTGGATGCTCGTCGGCTTCTTCGCCACCGTCCCGCGCGAGCTCGAGGAGGCGGGCATCGTCGACGGCTGCTCGCCCTGGCGGCTGTTCTGGAACGTGTCGCTGCCCGTGGTCCGCTCGGGCGTCATCGCGCTCGCGATCCTCGTCTTCATCATCTCGTGGAACGAGTACCTCTTCGCGCTCTTCCTCGCCGGCGCGGGGGCCCAGCCGCTCACGGTCGGGATCACCCGCTTCCTCGGCGGCGCCGAGATCGGCGCGCAGTACGGCGTGATCGCGGCCTACGCCGTGCTGATCGTCGCACCGGTGATCTTCTTCGCGCTCGCCGCCAACCGCTACATCGTCAGCGGCATGACCGCCGGCGCCGTCAAGGGATGAGGCCGTTGCCGGGCGAACTTCGCGAGCCGCGGGTCAGGTTCCCGGCACGACGAGCATCGCGGGGCGCGAGTTCGCCCTGACGCGGCGGGCGTTCGGGATGTCGTTGCCGAGCGCGCGCGCCCGCGCCGCCTCCGGTCCGAGGCCGTGATCGAGCCAGCGCTGCACCAGCCGGCGTTCGAGCTCGTCCTCCGGAACCTCGACCCAGATCGTCACGTCCCAGAGCGCAGCGAGCCGGTCCCACGGCGCCTCGTCGAGAAGCAGGTAGTTGCCCTCGACGAGCACGATCCTGTGCCGCGGCTCGACGACGGCCGCGCCGGCCACGGCGAGGTCGCGCACGCGGTCGAAGAGCGGCACGACGACCTCCTCCTCCTGCCGCAGGCGCGCCACCAGCGCCACGAAGCCTGCCGCGTCGAAGGTCTCCGGCGCGCCCTTCCGCGCGAGGAGGCCGCGGCTTTCGAGCACGGCGTTGTCGAGGTGGAAGCCATCCATCGGCACGACGGCTGCGGCCGTGCCGCCGCTCCGGCGGTCGATCGCGGCGCGAAGGCCGGCGGCGAGCGTGGATTTCCCCGCGCCGGGCGCCGCCGCGATGGCGGCCACGAGGCGACGGCGGCTGCCGGACGCCTGCAGCAGCCGCGCGGCGAGATCGTCGGGCTGGATCTGTTCGCTCATGCGTCCCCGGCTCACGATTGGCGGACTATTAGCGCCCGCGCGTGCGGAAGGCCATGGCGAGGGTGGCCGGTGCTCGAACCTGCGTGGAGAAAGTGCGTGACGCTGCAGCTGCTGGTCGGCCCAGAACGGCTGGTCCGGACCCGCGGATGCCATCGATCTCTTGCGGCGCTCCCCGGGTCAGGACCGGCCGGAGAAGACGGCCGCCATCGCCCGGGCGAGGCGGCGCGCATCCACCGGCTTTGCCAGTCGCTCGACCGTCTTGAACTGCGGCGGGAAGGCGGACTCGAGATCATACCCGGAGAGGAACACGAACGGGACTTCCCGCTCGACCAGAAGCTCGGCGATCGGGAAGGACGTCTCGTCGTTCGACAGGTTCACGTCCAGCAGCGCCCCGTCAAGCGCCGCCTCGGACGCCTGCCGCAACCCGTCGGCGAGCGTGCCGGCCGGTCCGACCACGGCGCAGCCCAGTTCCGTGACGGTCTCGGCGAGGTCCTCGGCGACAAGATACGAGTCTTCGACGATCAGTATCCTCATGCCCTGCAGTGGCAGAAGGTCATGCGCCATCACGAGCTACTCGATCCTGCAGCGGAATCTGCGAAGAGGAGCCTCAGCGGGAACTCGATCACGCATCTTGCTCCGTCGGTCTCGATCTCAAGGTCGGCCTCGCCTGCCAGTTCGTAGGCTGAACTGCGCTTGACGAACTTGGTTCCGAACCCCTCGTGCTGCGGCGGCGGCACGGGCGCCTTGGTGTGCTCCTTCCAGGTGAGGGTCACGATCTCCTCCGGCGCATCGCCTCGAACCCGCCAGCTGACGTCGATCCGCCCCTCTTCCGTGGCAAGCGCCCCGTATTTCGCCGCATTGCTGGCGAGCTCGTGCAGGATCATGCCGAGCGCCGCCGCCTCCCTCGGCGCCAGCACCACGCGCGGCCCCTCGATGGCGAGGTTCGTGGCGTCGGACGTACGGTAGGGCAGGAGCGACAGCTTGACGACCTGCTCGAGGTCGGCGCCCTGCCACTCGGTCTGCGACAGAAGCTCGTGGGTGCGCGCCATGGCCTGCAGCCGTGCGGTGAACCCTTCCGCGAACTGATCCATCGTTTCCGAGGACTTCAGCATGCGCGCGCCGAGGGCTGCGATCGGGGCGAGGATGTTCTTCACGCGATGCTGCAACTCGTGCAGCAGCATTTCCTGGTGCTGCTCGGAGCGCTTGCGCTCGGTGATGTCGGCCATCGCGGCGATGGCGCCGCGGACGACCCCGGCCTCGTTGTAGAGCGGCGCCGAGGAGATGATCACGTCGCACCGGCTGCCGTCGGGCCGTGCGATCTGGGCCTCGAAGCCCGCCACCGCCTCGCCCGAGCGGGCGGAGCGCGCGAGTGGCTGGTCGCCGGGATCGAGCGGCTTGCCGTCGATCAGGAGCGGCATGTCGTCGGACCGCGTCAGCGGCGTCCGGTCCTCGTCCTCCCGCCCGAGCAGGTGCGCCGCCGCCCGGTTGAGGGAGACGTGTTGGCCGTCGTCGCCGTGCACGAAGGAGATGCCGACCGGGACGAGGTCCAGCAGCGTCTGGAGCGTCTCGACGCGGTCGCGCAGGTCGCGCGTCAGCGCCTCGACCTTCGCCTCCGCGATCGAGATCCGGGTGATGTCG
>SKOX01000043.1 GCA_007119835.1 Paracoccaceae bacterium | reverse complement strand
TCGCCGCCACCGCGCGTCACGCCGTCGCCGGCCCCCATGCCACCCTTCCCGACCTCATCGTCGGCCACGGCGTCCTCGGCCGCCTCGTCGCGCGCCTCGCGCTCGCCGCCGGCGCGCCGCCGCCGACGGTCTGGGAACTCGACCCCGGCCGCCGCACCGGCGCCGAGGGCTACCCGGTGGTCCACCCCGACGAGGACCAGCGCCGCGACTACCGCTCGATCTTCGACGTCTCGGGCGACGCCCGCATCCTCGACAGCCTGATCGGCCGCCTCGCCAGGGGCGGCGAGATCGTCCTCGCCGGCTTCTACGCCGAGCCGCTCGCCTTCGCCTTCCCGCCGGCCTTCATGAAGGAGGCCCGCATCCGCGTCGCCGCCGAGTGGAACCGCGAGGACATGGTCGCGACGCGCCTGCTCGTCGAGGGCGGGCACCTCTCGCTCGCGGGCCTCATCACCCATGTCCGGCCGGCCGCCGACGCCGCCGACGCCTATCGCACCGCTTTCGAAGATCCCGCCTGCCTCAAGATGATTCTCGACTGGAAGGCCACCGCATGACCGTCGACCTGAAGATGCCCTCAGACATCCGCACCGCCGACGCCCGCCTCCGCGCCGAGGCCGCCGAGCCTCTGCCGGAGATCCCGGTCCAGGAGGCGACGAAGCAGACCCAGATCATCGCGATCTACGGCAAGGGCGGGATCGGCAAGTCCTTCACGCTGGCCAACCTCTCCTGCATGATGGCCGAGCAGGGCAAGCGCGTCCTCCTGATCGGCTGCGACCCGAAGTCCGACACCACCTCGCTGCTGTTCGGCGGCAAGGCCTGCCCGACGATCATCGAGACCTCGACCAGGCGCAAGCTCGCCGGCGAGGAGGTCGCGATCGGCGACGTCTGCTTCAAGAAGAACGGCGTCTTCGCCATGGAGCTCGGCGGCCCCGAGGTCGGCCGCGGCTGCGGCGGGCGCGGCATCATCCACGGCTTCGAGCTGCTGGAGAAGCTCGGCTTCCACGACTGGGACTTCGACTACGTCCTGCTCGACTTCCTCGGCGACGTGGTCTGCGGCGGCTTCGGCCTGCCGATCGCCCGCGACATGTGCCAGAAGGTCATCGTCGTCGGCTCGAACGACCTCCAGTCGCTCTACGTCGCCAACAACGTCTGCTCCGCGGTCGAGTATTTCCGCCGCCTCGGCGGCAATGTCGGCGTCGCCGGCATGGTCATCAACCGCGACGACGGCACCGGCGAGGCGGCGAAGTTCGCCGCTGCCGTCGACATTCCGATCCTCGCCCGCATCCCGATGGACGAGGACATCCGGCGCAAGTCCGCGAACTACCAGATCATCGGCACCATGGAATCCCAGTGGGGCCCGATGTTCGCCGAACTCGCCGACAACATCGCAGGCTCCCAGCCGCACCGGCCGGCGCCGCTCTCCCAGGACGGGCTGATCGCGCTCTTCGACGGCCGCGACACCGGCGCCGGCGTGGTGCTCGAGCCCGCCACCGACGCCGACATGCGCGGCAAGCACTACGCGCCGAAGCCCTCGCTCGAAGTGGTCTACGACGATGTTTGACCTCAGCATCTTCCAGGCGGCCGACGCCGCCCTCGCCAGCCCGTCGATCGCCGGCGCGACGCGGCGCGGCGACAGGAAGGGCGAGCGGACCGAGCCGCTGGACCAGGGCCGCACCGCGCCGATCCAGGGCTGTCCGCATCTCGCCCGCCTCCACGGAGGAGCGCGCGCCCAATGACCCGCGAGACCACCTACGACGACGCCGCCGAGGCCCCGGTCCTGACCGGCACGCCGAACCCGCCCGATGCCGGCCCCGCCGCCCACGGCTGCCACGCCGGCGCCGAGCGGATGCGCGCCGAGGCGGCGGGCGCCAACCCGGAGCTGATGGAGGGCTTCGCCCGCGACTACCCGAAGGGCCCCCACGACCAGCCGCAGTCGATGTGCCCCGCCTTCGGCAGCCTGCGCGTCGGCCTCCGCATGCGCCGGGTCGCGACGATCCTCTCGGGCTCTGCCTGCTGCGTCTACGGCCTCACCTTCGTCTCGCACTTCTACGGCGCCCGCCGCTCGGTCGGCTACGTGCCCTTCAGCTCGGAGACCCTCGTCACCGGCAAGCTGTTCGAGGACATCCGCGAGGCGGTCCACGACATCGCCGACCCCGCCCGACTCGACGCCATCGTCGTGACCAACCTCTGCGTTCCCACGGCCTCGGGCGTGCCGCTGCGCCTTCTCCCGAAGCAGATCGACGGCGTCCGGATCATCGGCATCGACGTGCCGGGCTTCGGCATCCCGACCCATGCCGAGGCCAAGGACGTGCTCGCCGGCGCCATGCTCGCCTACGCCCGCGCCGAGGCCGAGGCCGGCCCCGTGCCGCGCCCCGCCGCCGCGGTCACCGACCGCCCGACCGTCACGCTGCTCGGCGAGATGTTCCCCGCCGACCCGATGTCGATCGGCGCCCTCCTCGCGCCCCTCGGCCTCGCCGCCGGCCCGGTCGTCCCGTGCCGGGAGTGGCGCGAGCTCTACGCCGCCCTCGACGGCGCGGCCGTCGCGGCGATCCACCCCTTCTACACGGCGGCCATCCGCGAATTCGAGGCGGCTGGCCGACCGATCCTCGGCTCCGCGCCCGTCGGCGCCGAGGGGACCGAGGCCTGGCTCCGGGCCATCGGCGAAACCTTCGCGCTGCCCGCATCGAAGGTCGCCGAGGCGCAGAACGCCGTCCTCCCGGCGATCCGCGCCGGCCTCGCCGCGCATCCGGTGCAGGGCACCGTCACCGTCTCGGGCTACGAGGGCTCGGAGCTTCTCGTCGCACGCCTGCTGATCGAGTCGGGCGCCCGCGTGCCCTACGTCGGCACCGCCTGCCCGCGCACCCGCTGGTCGGCCGAGGACGTCGGCTGGCTCGAGGCCCACGGCGCCATGGTCAAGTTCCGCGCGAGCCTCGAGGACGACTGCGCCGCGATGGAGGCCGTCCGCCCCGACCTCGCCATCGGCACGACGCCGGTCGTGCAGAAGGCCAAGGAGCTCGGCCTCCCCGCGCTCTACTTCACCAACCTGATCTCGGCCCGCCCGCTCATGGGCATCGCCGGCGCCGGCCAGCTCGCCCAGGTCGTCAACGCCGCCATCGCGAACAAGGACCGCATGGCGACCATGCGGGACTTCTTCGAGGGGACGGGCACCGGCGACACCGCCGGCATCTGGGAGGGCGCCCCGAACGTCCAGCCCGACTTCCGCGCCCGCCAGGTGAAGAAGCTCGAGAAACAGGCGCGCGCCGCCAAGGCCGCGGAGATGATCTGATGCTGGTACAGGATCACGACAGGGCAGGGGGCTACTGGGGCGCGGTCTACGCCTTCACCGCGATCAAGGGCCTGCAGGTCGTCATCGACGGCCCCGTCGGCTGCGAGAACCTCCCCGTCACCTCCGTCCTGCACTACACCGACGCGCTGCCGCCGCACGAGCTGCCGATCGTCGTGACCGGCCTCGGCGAGGAGGAACTCGGCCGCGAGGGCACCGAGGGCGCCATGAAGCGCGCCTGGGGCACCCTCGACCCGGCGCTGCCGGCCGTCGTCGTCACCGGCTCGATCGCCGAGATGATCGGCGGCGGCGTCACGCCGATGGGCACCAACATCCAGCGCTTCCTGCCGCGCACCATCGACGAGGACCAGTGGCAGGCCGCCGACCGCGCCATGACGTGGGTGTTCACCGAGTTCGGCATGACCAAGGGCCGGATGCCGAAGGAGACGCCGCGGCCGGAAGGCGCGCGCCCCCGCGTCAACATCCTCGGGCCGATGTACGGCACCTTCAACATGCCCTCCGACCTCGCCGAGATCCGCCGCCTCGTCGAGGGCATCGGCGCCGAGGTCAACATGGTCATGCCGCTCGGCGCCCATGTCGCGGACATGCCCCGCCTGGTCGACGCCGACGCCAACGTCGTGATGTACCGCGAGTTCGGCCGCGGCCTCGCCGAGGTCCTGGGCAAGCCCTACCTGCAGGCGCCCATCGGGCTCGACTCGACCACGCGCTTCCTGCGCACCCTCGGCGAGATGCTGAGGCTGGACCCCGAGCCGTTCATCGCCCGCGAGAAGCACTCGACGATCAAGCCGCTCTGGGACCTGTGGCGCTCGGTCACCCAGGACTTCTTCGCGACGGCCTCCTTCGCCATCGTCGCGAACGAAACCTACGCCCGCGGCATCCGCCACTTCCTCGAGTCCGACCTCGGCCTGCCCTGCGCCTTCGCGGCGGCGCGCACCGCCGGCACCAAGCCCGACAACGACCGCGTCCGCGCGCTGATCCACCAGAAGCGCCCGCTCGTCGTCATGGGCTCGATCAACGAGAAGATGTACATGGCCGAGATGGCGGGCGGCTTCGGCCCGAAGCCCGCCTTCATCCCGGCGAGCTTCCCCGGCGCCGCGATCAGGCGCGCCACCGGCACGCCCTTCATGGGCTATGCCGGCGCCACCTACCTCGTGCAGGAGGTCTGCAACGCGCTCTTCGACGCGCTCTTCCACATCCTGCCGCTGGCTTCGGACATGGACGCCGCCGAGGCGACGCCGACGACGCTGCGCCGTGACCTGCCATGGGACGCCGACGCCCAGGCGCTCCTCGACGAGATCGTGGCGAGCCACCCCGTCCTCACCCGCATCTCGGCGGCGAAGTCCCTGCGCGACGCCGCCGAGAAGCGCGCCCTCGACGCCGGCAAGCCCGCCGTCGACCGCATCACCGTCGCCG
>SKOX01000337.1 GCA_007119835.1 Paracoccaceae bacterium | reverse complement strand
GCCGTCGATCCGCGAGAAGATGACGACGCTGATGCGGGTGGGCCTGGGCTACATCAAGGTCGGCCAGCAGGCGACGACGCTGTCGGGCGGCGAGGCGCAGCGGGTGAAGCTTTCGAAGGAGCTGGCGCGACGCTCCACCGGGCGGACGCTCTACATCCTCGACGAGCCGACCACGGGACTGCATTTCGAGGATGTGAAGAAGCTGCTCGAGGTGCTGCACGAGCTCGTCGAACAGGGCAACAGCGTGGTGGTGATTGAGCACAACCTCGACGTCATCAAGACGGCCGACCACATCATCGACATCGGTCCGGAGGGCGGCGACGGCGGCGGCATGGTCGTTGCTGCCGGCACACCGGAAGAGGTTGCGACCGTAGAGCACAGCCACACGGGACGCTACCTAAAGAATTTACTGGGCGCAAGACGAGTGGCGGCCGAATAGCACGAAGGTATCGGAGCTACCGCCGAAGGCGCTGAAAGAACACCTCGGCGTTGACCCCCGGGGAGGCATCTGCCAGAAGGACCGAACAGCCTGCTCGTGCTGAAATCGGAGGCAGTGCCATCTCCAGCCCTGATGTTTCGGTGCGGGATCCCAAGACGCGAAGTCCGGTTCGCTTCTCGACCCACCTCGTCATCCTCGTCATCCTCTCCGCCCTGCCGTTCGTCGTGCTGTCGGTCGGCCTCTCCGTGCACGCCGCGCTGGAGGAACGGCGCCAGATGCTCCGTGACATGGAGGAGGCCAGCCGCTCGCTCCAGATCACGATCGATCGGGAGCTGGAGATGGCGGAGACGATCCTGATGGTCACGGCGCTCGCCGACTCGCTGCAGGAGGCAATCGCGGCCGGGTCGGACGGTCCGCCCGATCGCAAGGCGGCCTTCCACAAGCGCGCAAGCCAGATCGTCGCGGGGCGCCAGGACATGATCCTGAACGTGGTGCTTCACGATTCCCAGGGCCGTCAGATTATCAACACGCTGGAGCCGCTCGACACGCTTCTTCCCGGCATCGACAGCACGCGCGCCCCCGAAGCGCGCATGCTCCTCGCCCCGGATCTCGACGCACGGACCGTCTTCGAAAGCGTGGTTTCGCAGCGGCAGCTTTTCATCACCGACGGTTTCTTCGGCCCGGTGGCCGGGCAGTACCTCGTCGGGGTCCTTAAGCCAATCGAGCGGGACGGCGAGGTTGTCGGCGTGCTGTCGGCGAATCTTCGGCCAAGCGGCCTCAGCGCGATGCTCCGCGAGCAGATGACGGAAATCGGCTACGTCGCCTCCGTGGTCGATCGCGGCGGGGTCATCATCGCCCGCTCCCGCGACGAGGACCGGTTCATCGGCGAACTCGCGACGGAAGAGGTCCGCAGCTTCGCCCGCGGCGCGGAGCTGCAGCAGATCCCTCGCCGCGCCACGACGGCAGATGGGGTGGAAGTCTACGGCACGTTCCGCAGGCTCGCGCAGGCGCCGTGGTCGATCGCCTACGGCGCACCGCGCGAGGTGGTGGACGCGCCGATCCGGCAGGTGGTGCTGACGATGGGCGGCGCCGGGTCGATGGCCCTCGCCATTTTCGTCGCTGCGTCGCTCTCCATCGGCCGGCGGCTTGCGCGGGAGCTGGACAGCTTGGCGGGCGATGCGGCGCGGCTCGGTCGCGGCGCGCCGCTGCCCGACCGCGTCGATCGCGTCCGGGAGGTGGCCGACGTCCGCGCCGCCCTGCGGTCGGGAGTGGCGGCGCTCGCCTCGGCGGAGGAGCGGATGCGGCTCGCCGTCGAAGGCTCCGGCATGGCGACCTGGGACATCGACATGGACCGGAACGAGTTCACCTGGGCGGGGCACCTTCCCGAGATGATCGGCCTGCCGCGCGACCACCCGGGGCCGCTCCCGGTCGATGCGCTCCGCGACCGGATCCATCCCGACGACCTGCCCGCGCTCGACGCGCATGTGGAGGCATCGCGCCGCGAGGGCACCCGGTTCCACATGGTCTACCGCATCATGCGGGCCGACGACGGCGCGCTTCGCTGGCTCGAGTCGGTGGGCGCGCACATTGGCGACGGCGGCCAGAGCCGCATGATAGGCGTGACCTTCGACGTGACCGAGCGGCACAGGGCGGAGGAGCAGCGGAAGCTCCTGATGCGCGAGGTCGATCATCGCGCCAAGAACGCGCTCGCGGTTGTGCAGTCCATCGTCCGCCTGACGCGCGCGAGCGACCCGGCGAACTATGCCGCCGCCGTCGAGGGACGGGTGCGGGCGCTCGCCCGGGCGCACGACCTGCTTGCGCGCGACCGCTGGGCCGGTGCGAGCCTCGCCGACGTGGCCGCACAGGAGCTGGCGGCGCAGATCGCCAGCGGGCAGGCCACGGTGCTGGGGCCGCCCCTGACGCTGCTGCCGGAGGCTGTCCAGCCTGTCTCGATGGTGTTGCACGAGCTTGCCACCAACGCGGCGAAATACGGGGCGCTGTCGGTGCCGGAGGGCCACGTCGCGCTGGTCTGGCGCCTCGGTGCCGGCGACGACCCGCTGCGGATCGAGTGGACGGAGCGGGGCGGGCCCGCGGTGGCGGAGCCGACGTCGACCGGGTTCGGCACGCGGCTGATCGAGGTGACGGTGAGCACGCAGCTCGGCGGGAGCGTCCGCTTCGACTGGGAGGGCGCGGGATTGAGCTGCGCCATCTCGCTGCCGCGCCAGTGGGTCGGCGGGCGCGCGGGCGACGCTGCGGCGGCGCTCGAGGGTGCGGACGCGCCGGAGGCGGAGCCGGCCGCACTCGAGGGCGCGCGCGTGCTCGTCGTCGAGGACGAGGGAATCGTCGGCGCGGAGCTTGCCATGTCGCTGTCGCGGGCGAAGTGCCAGCCCATCGGACCGTTCGCAACCGTGGAGGCGGCCGAGGCGGCGCTGGTTCGCGAGCGCCCTGTCGATGCGGCGGTTCTCGACATCAGTCTCGGCCGGACGGACTCGCTGCCGCTCGCGCGGAGCCTGAACGCGGCCGGCGTGCCCGTCGTGGTGGTGACGGGCTACAGCGAGTTGCCCGCGGCCTGGGCCGATCAGGAGGGGGTTCGCGCCGTCGTCCAGAAGCCGATCGATCCCGACGAACTGGTCGCCGCCCTCGGCCGCGCCCTGCGGCAGGGGAAGGCGGCCTGACCGTCAGGTTTCGCCGTTGCCGTCTCCTGCGGCGTGCTGCTGCGCCGCGAGGTGCGGCAGCATTGCCGAGAAGTCGCGGCCCCGGCCGCCGGCGGCGACGAAGGCCTCGTAGAGCGCGGCCGCCTGGGCGCCGAGCGGCGTGGCCGCATCCGCCGAGCGGGCGGCTTCCTGGGCCAGGCGGAGGTCCTTCAGCATGAGCTCGGCCGCAAAACCCGGCCAGTAGTCGTCGTCGGCGGGCGAGCGCGGCCCGATGCCGGGGACCGGACAATAGGTGTTGACCGACCAGCAGGAGCCCGACGAGGTCGAGACCACGTCGAAGAGGCGGCCGGCGTCGAGGCCGAGCTTGCCGGCGAGCGCGAAGGCCTCGCAGACGCCGATCATCGAGATGCCGAGGATCATGTTGTTGCAGATCTTGGCCGCCTGCCCGGCGCCGGCCGGGCCGCAATGCACGCTGCGCTTGCCCATGACGGCGAAGAGCGGCTCGGCGCGGGCGTAGGCCGCGTCGCTGCCGCCGGCCATGAAGGTGAGCGTGCCCGCCTCGGCGCCGCCGACGCCGCCGGAGACGGGCGCGTCGACGGCGAGCAGACCTGCGGCCTCGGCCTTGGCGGCGGCGGCGCGGGCGTTGTCGACGTCGATAGTGGAGCAGTCGATCAGGACGGTTCCGGGACCGGCCGCAGGCACGATCTCGTCGTAGACCCGCCGCAGGATGGGCCCGTCGGGCAGCATGGTGATGACGGCCTCGTGGCCGGCGGCGGCGTCTGCCGCGGATGCGGCCCGGGCCAGGCCCTCGACCGCGAGGCCGGCGACGTCGTACCCGGTGACGGCGTGGCCGGCGCGCGCCAGGTTGCGGGCCATCGGCGCGCCCATCCGGCCGAGGCCGATGAAGCCGACCCTCATCGCGCGGCCCCCGCGCGCGGGAGGTCGGGCAGCTCGAGCTCGTCGTCGCCGAGCGGGGCGAGCATGGCGTCGACGCGGGCAGGCTCGAGGCTGAGCAGATCGTCCTGCCAGCGCGGGTTGCGGTCCTTGTCGATGACGGCGGCGCGGACGCCCTCGATATGCTCGCCCTCCGAGCAGGAGCGCCAGGAGAAGCGGAACTCGCGGGTGACGGCCTTCTCGATACCGGGTTCGGCCCGCGCCTCCCGGATGAGGCGCAGGGTGGCGGCAAGCGACAGCGCGCACTGGCGGTCGAGAAGCTCCGCCGTGGCGCGGCCCCAGGGCGTGTCCGGCAGGGCGGCACGGATCGCCGGCACGTCTTCCTGGGCGAAGGCCGCGTCGATGGCATCGCGATGCTCGGCCAGTTCGGCGGGCGGCGGCGGTTCGGCCGCAGCGGCGAAGATGTCGGCGTCGCCGGTTTCCACGGCGGCGGCGACGAGCTCGGGCCAGCGCTCCTCGGCGATGTAGTAGTCGGCGAACCCCGCGAGGATCGCCTCGCCTGGCGTCATGCGATGGCCGGTCAGCCCGAGATACTCGCCGAGATGGCCCGGCGCCTGGGCGAGGAGATGCGTGCCGCCGACGTCAGGCACCAGGCCGATGGCGCATTCCGGCATGGCGACGCGGCTCGTCGCGCCGACGATGCGGTGCGAGGCGTGACCGCCGATGCCG
>SKOX01000384.1 GCA_007119835.1 Paracoccaceae bacterium | reverse complement strand
TCGAACGCGTTCGCCGCCTCGGCGCGGCGGGCGGCGGGGGGCGCGCCACTGCTGGCCACCGACCCGCACCTGTCGCTCACCGCGCCCTCGATCTGGATGCTGGCGCGGATGGACCTCGCGGAGGGGCCGGTGATCGGCGGCTCGATCCCGGGGCTGCCGATGATCTCCATCGGCCGCAGCGAGCGGCTCGGCTGGGGGCTGACCTCGAGCTATCTCGACGACCAGGACCTCTACATCGAGCGGCTGAACCCGGACGACCCGGAGGAATATCTCACGCCGGGCGGCTGGGAGCGCTTCCGCACCCGCGAGGTCGTCATCGAGGTGAAGGGCACGGCGCCGGAGCGGCGGACGCTGCGCTGGACGCGGCACGGGCCGGTGATCCCGGGCAACCATTTCGGGGTGGCGGCGGTGACGCCGCCCGGCCATGTGGCGAGCCTCGCCTGGACCGGCCTCGTCGCCGAGGACCGCTCGATCGAGGCGGCGATCGATCTGATGCGCGCGGGCTCGATCCGGGAGGCGCGGCGGGCGGCGCGCGGCCATGTCGCGCCGTCGCTGATGCTGACGCTCGCCGACCGCACGACGGTCGCGCTGCAGATGACCGGGCTGCAGCCGGCGCGCCAGCCGAACCACACGTCGCAGGGGCGGCTGCCGGCGCCGGGCTGGCTCGCGGTCAACGACTGGCGCGGCTTCCTGCCGTTCGAGGACAATCCCTTCGTGCTGAACCCCCAGGGCGGTATCGTCGCGCATACCAACAACCCGATCCACGACGGCAGCTTTCCCGAGCACGTGTCGTTCGACTGGGGCGACGCGCACCGGATCATGCGCGCCGAGCGGCTGCTGAACGGGCGCGAGTACCACACGCTGCAGTCGTTCATCGACATCCAGTCGGATGCCGTCTCGGAGGCGGCGCGCGTGCTGCTGCCGCTGATCGCGCGCGACCTGTGGTATTCCGACGAGCCGGCGGCCGAGGACCCGGCGGAGCGCCGCCGCCAGGTCGCGCTCGAGCGGCTCGCGAACTGGAACGGCGAGATGTCCGAGCACATGCCGGAGCCGCTGATCTACAAGGCCTGGGTCCGGGCGCTGCAGCGACGGCTCGCGCTGGACCGGCTGGGGGCGCAGGTCGATCTCGTGGCCCGCCCCGACCCGGTGTTCATCGAGCGGGTGTTCCGCGACGTCGACGGGGCGGGCGCGTGGTGCGACGTCGTGCAGACGAGCCGGGTCGAGACCTGTGCCGAGATGGCGCGGCTCTCCCTCGACGAGGCGCTGGTCGAGCTCGAGGCGGCCCACGGCAGCCGCATCGAGGCCTGGCGCTGGGGTGCGGCGCACCAGGCGGTCCACCGGCACGAGACGCTGGGCACGATCCCGGTGCTGCGCACGCTGGTCAACATCCGCCACGAGACGCCCGGCGGCGACCACACGCTGCTGCGCGGGCAGATCGCGGCGGCGGGGCAGGAGCCCTATCTCAACGTGCATGCGGGCGGGCTGAGGGCGGTCTACGACTTCTCCGACCCGGACTCGAGCGTCTTCATCATCGCGACGGGCCAGAGCGGCCACGTCCTGTCGCGGCACTACGACAACCTCGCCTCGCTGTGGCGGCGCTCGGAATTCATCCCCATGGTGCTCGACCCCGAACTCGCGCGGGCGGGCGCCATCGGCACGACGCGGATCGAGCCGCGGGCGGCGGAGTGAAGCCGGCGATCGGACCCGCCGCCGGTCTGGTGCAACTGCGAAGGCCGCGGGCGGAGCCGGTGCGCCCGCGCGGGCCGATTTGGCGAGGATGTTCCGTCAAAATACTGAAATATCGCGGGAATTCCGGCTGCCAGTGCAGCCGGGTACGCATATTGCCACGCTCCGGCGCCTCTGCTATCACCGCGCCGTCTCGCGGGAAACGAATGCCCCGCGGCGAAGTATCCGGCCTCGGGCGGGCGCGGCGCTTTCGGTGCGCCGGCTGGGACGGCGGGCACGGAACAACGAAAGGCGAGGGGGGGGAGTGGCGAGCTCAGCTTCACTGACCGCGGGGGTGGCGGGACGCTACGCGACCGCTCTCTTCGAACTGGCGCGCGAGTCGAAGTCGATCGACCGGCTCGAGAAGGACATCGACGCGCTCGGCGCCGCCCTGAAGGAAAGCGCCGACCTTCGCGACCTGATCTCCTCGCCGGTCTACAGCCGCGCCGATCAGGCGGCGGCGCTGAAGACCGTCGCCTCGCGCATGGACCTCGGCCCGGAGCTCTCCAACACGCTCGGCGTGATGGCGGCGAACCGCCGCCTCTTCGTCGTGCCGCGGATGCTCGAGGCGGTGAAGGGCCTGATCGCGGAGTCCCGCGGCGAGGTCTCGGCAGAGGTCGTGTCGGCCCGGCCGCTGACCGACGCCCAGCGCGACGAGCTTGCCCGCACCCTGCGCGAGAAGGTCGGGCGCGAGGTCAAGCTCGACGAACGTGTGGACGAGGGGCTGATCGGCGGCCTCGTCGTCCGGGTGGGCTCGCTGATGATCGACACGTCGATCCGCTCGAAGCTCGCGCGACTGCACAATGCCATGAAAGAGGTGGGATGATGACGATCCAGGCCGCGGAAATCTCCGCCATCCTCAAGGAGCAGATCAAGAATTTCGGCCAGGAGGCCGAGGTCGCCGAGGTCGGGCGGGTGCTGTCGGTCGGTGACGGCATCGCCCGCGTGCACGGCCTCGACAACATCCAGGCCGGCGAGATGGTCGAGTTCCCCGGCGGCATCCGCGGCATGGCGCTCAACCTCGAGATCGACAACGTCGGCATCGTGATCTTCGGCTCGGACCGCACCATCGGCGAGGGCGACATCGTCAAGCGCACCGAGTCGATCGTGGACGTGCCCGTCGGCAAGGGCCTGCTCGGCCGCGTCGTCGACGGCCTCGGCGAGCCGATCGACGGCAAGGGCCCGATCCAGGCGACCGAGCGCCGGGTCGCGGATTCCAAGGCGCCCGGCATCATCCCGCGCAAGTCGGTGCACGAGCCGATGGCGACCGGCCTGAAGGCGATCGACACGCTGATCCCGATCGGCCGCGGCCAGCGCGAGCTGATCATCGGCGACCGGCAGACCGGCAAGTCGGCCGTGGCGCTCGACGCGATCCTCAACCAGAAGAGCTACAACGAGGCGGCCGGCGACGACGAGTCTCAGAAGCTCTACTGCGTCTACGTCGCCGTCGGCCAGAAGCGCTCGACGGTGGCCCAGCTCGTCAAGAAGCTGGAGGAGACCGGCGCGATGGCCTATTCGGTCGTCGTCGCCGCCACCGCCTCCGATCCGGCGCCGCTGCAGTATCTCGCGCCTTACTCCGCGACGGCGATGGCCGAGTATTTCCGCGACAACGGCATGCACGCGCTCATCGTCTACGACGACCTCTCCAAGCAGGCCGTCGCCTACCGCCAGATGTCGCTGCTCCTGCGCCGGCCGCCCGGCCGCGAGGCTTATCCGGGCGACGTGTTCTACCTGCATTCGCGGCTGCTCGAGCGGTCGGCGAAGCTGAACGAGGATCACGGCGCGGGCTCGCTCACGGCGCTGCCGATCGTCGAGACCCAGGCCGGCGACGTCTCGGCCTACATCCCGACCAACGTGATCTCGATCACCGACGGGCAGATCTTCCTCGAGACCGGCCTGTTCTACCAGGGCATCCGCCCGGCGGTGAACGTCGGCCTCTCGGTCAGCCGCGTCGGCTCATCGGCCCAGACCAAGGCGATGAAGTCGGTGGCGGGCGCGATCAAGCTCGAGCTCGCCCAGTACCGCGAGATGGCCGCCTTCGCGCAGTTCGGCTCGGACCTCGATGCGGCGACGCAGCGGCTCTTGAACCGCGGCGCGCGTCTCGTGGAGCTCCTGAAGCAGCCGCAGTATTCGCCGCTGACCAACGCCGAGCAGGTCATCGTGATCTACGCCGGCACCCGCGGCTATCTCGACAAGATCGCGGTGGGCGAGGTGACGCGGTTCGAGAAGGGGCTTCTCAGCCACATGCGCAACAACCACCAGGCGCTTCTCGACGAGATCCGCACCAACGACCAGAAGATCGCCGGCGAGATCGAGAAGAAGATCAGGTCCGCCATCGACGGCTTCGCCAAGACCTTCGCGTAAGGTCGCGGCCGGGGGGACAGTATGCCGAGTCTCAAGGACCTCAAGAACCGGATCGAGTCGGTCAAGTCGACCCGGAAGATCACCAAGGCCATGCAGATGGTCGCGGCGGCCAAGCTCCGCCGCGCCCAGGAGGCGGCGGAGAACGCCCGGCCCTATGCCGAGCGGATGCGGGCGGTGCTCGGCAACCTCGCGGCCTCGGTGCAGAACAGCCCGACGGCGCCGCGGCTGCTGACCGGCACGGGCAAGCAGGACGTGCATCTGCTCGTCGTCGCCACCTCGGAGCGCGGCCTCGCCGGCGGCTTCAACAGCCAGATCGTCAAGATCGCGCGCTACCAGGCCAACAAGCTCATCGGCGAGGGCCGGGAGGTCAAGTTCCTGACCATCGGCAAGAAGGGCCGGGAGATGCTGCGCCGCGACCATGGCTCGCGGCTCGTCGGCCATGTCGACCTGTCCGAGGTCAAGCGGGTCGGCTATCACAACGCCGCCGCCATCGCCAAGCAGGTCATCGGCATGTACAACGCCGGCGAGTTCGACGTCTGCACCCTCTACTTCTCGCGGTTCCAGTCGGTGATCAGCCAGATCCCGACGCCGCGCCGGCTGATCCCGGCGGAGTTCGAGGCGCCGAGCGGCGAG
>SKOX01000281.1 GCA_007119835.1 Paracoccaceae bacterium | reverse complement strand
GGTTCGCGCCGAGTCAACAAACCAAGACTCAAGTTATTGTTTTTAGAATAGGGCGCAGAGGCGCATGCGGTTACCTGAGTTTCGACATGCGCTCGCGAACGTCTAGAATCGCGAAATTTCTCCCCATGCCCTCAATCAACCAAAACGCCCCTCCACCCAGTTCGCCACGATCAGCCCTGGCACGGCCTCATGCGCCCGCGCCGCATCCCGCCCGAGGTCGAGGCGCTTCGGCAGCTTCACCTGCGGCACCAGCAGGAAGATCGGCACCGTGGCCACGCCCCGGCCGGTCTTCGACCGCGATGCTACGGCGCGGCCCCTGGTGTTCAGCCGACCCTCGGCCACCAGAAGGCTGGGGCCTGTACGCCGATAGACGAAGCGCAGGCGCAGCCCCGAGCGGCGTTCCCACTCGCCGGGGGTGATCCGGCCGCCGCGCGAGGACTTCCCCGCCGCCGGCGTCGGGATCGCCAGCCAGAACCCGTTGCGCGAGCGGATCAGCGGGCCGGTGTCGTGGGCGCCGATAATGACCGGTGCCTTGGACCAGACGAGGGCGGCGGCAATGAGGCTGGGCTTGCCCCGGGGGAACTGCTCGGAGCGGATGGTGTTCGCCAGCCTCTGCCCGAACCCTGCGCCGGTAATCTGGCCGCGCCACGCGGTCTTGAGGTTGGCGCCGGCCTCGCGCACGGCCGCCGTCACCGCCCGCTCCCCTGCCGCAATCTCCGCCTGCATCATCGCGACGAGGTCGGGCGTGATGTCGAGCTTCAACTTCATGGTCTTCAGGCCGGCTGCAGGTTCACCGTCCAGACCAGCCGCTCGCGATCGCGCACCGGCTCGCCCTGGATGAGAAAGGCCTCGCCATCGATCTCGATCCGGTCGCCGGGGCGCGGGTTCGGCACCTCCGCGACGCGCAGGTCGAGCCGGGTCGTCTCCGACCAGAGCCGCGCATCGCCGAAGTCGGTGATGGCATCGGCGCGCCGGGCGACGACCCGCACCAGGACCGGCGCGCCGCCCTCCGCCACGTAGTCCGCGTCGCGCGCGATGTGCGGGTCGGCGAAGAGTGCGTCGATCGCCGGGGCGAAGGCGCTCGTCACGTCCGCCGCGCCGAGCGCAGCACCTGCGGCCGGGTGCAGATCGGCAGCGGGTTCGACTCGATCTCGAGCCGCACCCATTCGTCCCGGTCCCGGTCCGGAATCGTGCGGGCGTAGAGCGGCTGGCCGAGCGTGTTCACCGTCTCGAAGGTATCGGCAGGCGCATAGTAGATCTCGAAGAGCCCCTCTATGCCTTCGGGATAGAAGAACGCCTTGTCGGTCGGCACGGTGAATCCGACGCCGCCCCGATAGCGGCGGAAGGTGATGCCGCCGAAGCTGACCTCGTCGGCCACGCGACCGCGCAGGTCGGCGGCGGCCGCCGTGTTGAGGTAGGTCTCGCGCACCTCCTTGTGGGCGACGAGGTCGGCGAAGAAGGCCGACCCGCACTCCGCCCGCACCTGCACCGCACCGGCGGCGAGGCCGCCCATGCTCGCCTCCACGTCCTCGATCAGCGCCTGGCAGCGCTTGCGGAGCGCGCCCGAGGCCGGGCTCTGGTTGTCGAGGTCGAAGTCGATCTCGGCGGCGGGCGCGATGCCGAACTCCGTGAAGTAGTTCACCACCGTGGCATGGTCCTTGGGGTCCTTCACGATCCCCTGGATGCCGTTCAGCAGGTGGTACTCGAAGGTGGTTTCGGCGTCTTGGCGCAGCTTGCGCAGCTTGTAGGCCACTTCGGTCTGCACCTGCTGGGTGGCGCTCTCGGAGCCAAACGCGCGCACCGCCTGGATCTCCGAGGCCCAGAGCACGTCCTGCTTCTTGAACTGGCGGCAGACGAAGGCGCGCATCTCGCGCCGATCCGGCACCTGCTGCTCGTAGGCCGAGTCGCGCTCGGAGAACGGGATCAGCGACAGCGTGCCGTCGCGGCTCTCGATCACGACGGTGCGCGAGCGCACGCCGCGCGGCGAGAAGAGCGCCGACCCCGACAGCAGCGCCGGCTTGAACGGGATGTTCTCGAGCGCGCGGGTGAGCTCGACGATGGTGAAGGCATCGCCTTCGAAGATGTCCATGGTGGCCATTACGGCGTGCCTCCTGAAGGTCGGGTGGATCAGCGGACGAGGATGCCGACGTCGAGAAGCGCGGCATGAGCGGCGGCAACCTCCGCCCCGCTGGGGCTGCCGGCGAAGACGAGGTCGTGGCGGTTGACGATGGCGGGGCCGCGCACGACTGCGACGGCCGCGACATCGCCGCCGGTGGCGTCGGCCTTGCCCCAGATCACAGCGACGGCGGTCTCGGTGCCATCGGTGGCGGAGGGATCGTGCGCAGTGTACTTGCCGGAGGCGGTGATCTTGCCGAGCACGGTGCCGGGCTCCAGCGTCCCGCTGGCGATGGTCACCACCTCGCGGGTGTAGCCGCGCAGGGCCTCCCAGACGAGGAAGCCGCCGGGGTGTTTGCCTTCGACGAGCGTGGTCATGAGGTCATCCTTTCATGCGGAAGGTGCGGGCGACGATCTCGCCCCAGGGGCGGGCGCCGGAAGGGCGGCCCGGCTGCGGATGGCTGGAGCTGATCTCGGGGCCGGCCTCGGCCTTCGCCGCCAGCAGCGCGGCCCGGACATCGTCGAGGCTCGCGTCCTTCTCGAGGAAGCCGCCCGCCATCTGCGGCAGCCCGGCGAGGCGGCATAGGTCAACGACCGCTCGGGCATGGGCGATGGCTTCGGCGCGGATCGCGGCAGCGGACGGACCGGCAGGGTCCGCTACGGAGTCCGGCGGATCGGAGCCGGGCATGTCGGCACCGCCAACATGCCCTTCCGCTTCCGCCGTGTCCCCTTCGCCATCGCGCTCCTCGGTTGCGCCGGGGGCAGCGGCTCCAGCACCGGACGCGGCTTCTTCGTCCGCTTGTCCAGCACCGGCCTCCTCGCTGCCCGAGGCTGCGTATGCGGCGGGCTTTTCCTCCGGATCCGGCGCCGTCACTGCCGCCACCAGCGCGGGCGGGGTGTTGCGGAACCGGCCGATGTCGAAGCACGCGGCGATGCGCACAGGCTCGGCGAGCCGGTCGGCAAGGCCCAATTCGAGCGCGTCGCTGGCGTCGAGCCAGGTCTCGGCCGCCATCACCACCGCGATCTCCTCGGCCGCGCGGCCGGACTTTGCGGCATAGCCGGCGAGGAGGCTGCCCTTCACCTTGTCGAGCGCCCCGGCCATGGCACGCATGTCCTCGGCCGTGCCCATCACCAGCCCCGCCGGGTCGTGGATCATCAGGAAGGCGTTCTCCGGCATGACGATCTCGTCGCCGGCCATCGCGACATAGGACGCGGCGGAGGCCGCGATCCCGTCGATCCAGACCGTGACCGGGCTCTCGTGGCGCTTCAGCGCGTTGTGGATCGCGACGGCGTCGAAGACCGAGCCGCCCGGGCTGTTCAGCCGCAGGTCGATGGGCGTGCCCTCGGGCAGCGCGCCGAGCTCGGCGAGGAAGCCCTTCGCTGAGACGCCGTAGGCGCCGATCTCGTCATAGATCGCGATCTCCGCGCCGCTCGCGCGGGCGCGGATCGCATACCAGCTGCGCATGCTGTCACTCCTGCTGTTCTGTGTCCGGGAGCCGCGCCGGCGTCGCCCGCGCGCCCTGTGTCTCGCCGGGGCTCGTCCGGTACCGGAGGCCAAGGCCCGCTGCGCGCGCAGCGTCGGCCGCGTTCTCCCGGTCGATCTCCTCGATGTCGTAGCCGGTCGCCTCGACCGCCTTCCGGCGCGAGGAAAGCCCCGCCTCGATCGCCAGCACCTGCGCCTGGATGTCCTTCAGCGGATCGACCCAGTCCCACCGCGGCGGGATCCACTGCACCGACCGATAGCGTTCAGGCGCCGCGGCATAGCCCGGCAGGTCGAGCGCGCCCGCCAGCACCGCCGTCTCCATCCACCGCGCCCATATCGGCCGGCAGAGCTGGTGCGCGACCACCCCGTGCTGGAGCTGCTCGATGCGGCGGCGGAACTCGACGAGCTCGGCGCGGAGGCTCGAGTAGTTCGCCCGGGCGGTGTCGCCGGTGACGAGGTGGTAGGGCAGCCCGAGCGAGGCGGAGACGCTGAGCAGCGTCCGGTACTGGAAGGCCTCGTAGCCGCCGCCGACATCGGCCGGCGAGGAGAACTTCACGTCCTCGCCCGGCAGCAGCACCTGCATCGTTCCGGGCTCGAGGCTGGCGATCGCGGCGCCGTCGGGATCGGCCTCGGCCTCGGCCTCGCCCAGCATCGGCTCTTCCGGCGCCGTCTTGGTGATGAAGCCCGCGAACATCGCGGCGGTCTTCTTCCGGTCGAGCTCGGCGTCGTCGTACTGGTCGAGCAGGAAGAGCCGCACCATCGCCGGCGCGATGTGCGGCAGCCCCCGGATCTGGCCGGCGTCGATGGGCCGGTAGACGTGCAGCACGTCCTCCGACGGCACCCGCACCGTCTCGGGGATCACCTCACCCCTGTCCGTGCTGTCGCCGGGGTGCCGCCGGCGAAAGTGGTAGGCGACGCGGCGGCCGATCGCGTCGAACTCGATCCCGCAGCGGACGCGGTTGCTGTTCGTCGCGGTCTCGGTCTTCTCGAACGGCAGCATCTCCGACTGCAGCAGCTGGAGCTGCAGCGGCACCGCCAGCCCGTCCTCGGCCCGGCGCGGGCGCAGCCGCACGAAACATTCGCCGGCGACGAACATCTCGCGCGCCACCATGGCCTGCAGGCCGT
>SKOX01000289.1 GCA_007119835.1 Paracoccaceae bacterium | reverse complement strand
GAGACGGTCACGGCGGCGCTGTCGGACGCAGTGCGCGTGCGCGATCAGGCGCTTGCCGAGCGGGACGCGCTCGAGACCGCGGTGGCGCAGGCCGAGCTGCAGCTCGCGGCGATGACCCGGCGCAACGAGGCGATGGTGGCGGAGATCGAGTACGCCGTCCGCACCTCCTTCAAGCCGCTCGAGGCGCTGTTCGACGCCACCGATCTTGACCTGGACAGCGTGCTCGCCAAGGTGCGCCGCGAGCATTCGGGGATGGGCGGCGGGCCGCAGACGGTGCGGATGTCGAGCCGCTCGGTGCCGGACGAGGACGGCCTCGCGAGCCGCTTCGACGAACTCATGGTCGACCTCGACCGGATGAACATGCTGCGCATAGCCGCCGGGCGCATCCCCTACGCGATGCCGGTCAGGGCCGACCACCGCTTCACCTCGGGCTTCGGCTACCGGCGCGACCCGAAGAACGGGCGCACGCGGATGCATGCGGGGATCGACCTCGCCGCGCCGAAGGGCACGCCGATCTACGCCACCGCCGACGGTGTCGTGACCTCGGCGGGCGCCGAGCGCGGCTACGGCAACACTGTGCGGATCCAGCACGAGTTCGGTTTCGAGACCCTCTACGCCCACAAGAGCCGCATCCTGGTCAAGCCGGGTCAACGGATCTCGCGCGGCGACCACATCGGTGATATGGGAGCTACTGGGCGCGTGACCGGGGTTCATCTCCATTACGAGGTGAGGCTGAACGGCCGGCCCGTGAACCCCATGGTCTACCTGGAGGCAGCAAGGGATGTTTTCTAAGAGCAAGCCGAGCGAGCCGGTGCCGCAGCCGTCCGCACCGCCGCCGGTTTCCGGCGCAGCCCCTGAGTGGACATCGGGCTCCGGCACGTCGGCCGCGCCGCGGGCCAAGACAGCGCCCTCGGTGCTGTCCTCCGACCTCACGATCACCGGCAACGTCCAGTCGACCGGCGACATCCAGGTGGAGGGGACGGTCGACGGCGACATCCGGGCGGCCTACCTGACGGTCGGCGAGACTGCGACCATCAAGGGCGAGATCGTGGCGGACGAAGTCGTCGTCCACGGCCGCGTCGCCGGCCGGATCCGGGGCTCCAAAATCCGCCTCAGCGCTTCGGCCCGGGTCGAGGGCGACATCGTGCACAAGACGATCGCGATCGAGAGCGGCGCGCATTTCGAGGGCTCGGTGCAGCGCCAGGATGATCCGGTCGGGCAGGCCCAGCAGCCGCAGCCGCCGCGTATTGCCGGCCCCCGCGAGGCGACGCGCGGCGCCGCGAAGCCGGTCGCGGCCGAGACGGTCGAGTAGCCCGCACCCTCCCCCGCTGCCGGGAATCTGACGGCCTTTGCCCCCGGGCGGAGGCCGCGCACACGCTGGCAGGTCAGCTCGCGACCGGCTGCGGCATCTAGACGTCGTCCACACCCGGGGCGCAGGCTCCTCCCGAAAGAACCGAAGGAGGAGAAGATGAGGGCTAAATCCATTGTGGGCGCGGTCGCAGGCGCGGTGTGCGTCGCCGGCGCGCCGGCTGGCGCGCAGGACGGCGCGGCCGAGGTCTGGCGGCTGGGGAGGGCTTCTCCACGCCCGAGAGCGTCGTGCACGATCCCGCGCGCGGCCTGCTCTATGTCTCGAACGTCGCGGGCGGGCCGCTCGAGCGCAACGGCGAGGGCTTCCTGTCCATCGTGTCGCTCGACGGCGAGATGGTGCGCCGCGAGTGGGTGACGGGGCTAAACGCGCCGAAGGGCCTCGCGATGCACGGCGCGACCCTCTACGTCGCGGATCTCGACCGGCTGGTGGCGATCGACGTGGAGACCGGCGAGGTCGCGGGCACCTGGCCGGTCGAGGGCGCTCTGTTCCTCAACGACCCCGCCGTCACCGCGGACGGGCGGGTCTTCGTCACCGACATGGGGCGGCACGCGATCTACGCGCTCGAGAACGACGCGGTGGCGGTCTGGCTCGAGGACGAGGCGCTGCAGCACCCGAACGGCCTCCGCGCCGACGGGGAGCGGCTGGTGGTGGCGCCCTGGGGCAAGGACATGCAGGAGGACTTCACGACGCTGACCGGCGGGCACCTGCTGACCGTCGACCTCGAGACGCGGGAGATCGCGCCGATGGGGTCGGGCGAGCCGGTCGGCAACCTCGACGGGCTCGAGTCGGACGGCGACGGGAACTGGCTCGTCACCGACTGGATCGCGGGCGGCCTCCTGCGGATCCGGCCGGACGGGAGCCACGAGCAGGTGATCGACCTGCCGATGGGCAGCGCGGACCACGCTTACGTCGCCGGAGAGCGCCTCGCGGTCATCCCGCTGATGATGGGACGACGCGGTGGTCGCCTACCGCCTCGACTGACCGCGCCCCGGGCGTCCCGGTGAAGGACGCCCGGCACCGAACTGGCCCGCCGCGGGCGGGCGGTCAGCGCGATCAGAGCGTGACTTCGTCGCCGGCGGAGCGGGTGCCTTCAGGCCCGACCGGCGCCGCATCGGGCGGTATGACGGCGCGTCGATAGACGTGCCACGTCGCATGGCCGAGGATCGGGAGGGCGACGATCAGCCCGAGGAAGGCCGGCAGCATGGCAACGAACAGGATGCCGGCAATGATGACGGCCCAGCTCAGCATCACGGCGGGGTTCATCAGCACGGCGTTCCAGCTCGTGATCATCGCGGTCACGAAGTCGATGTCGCGCTCGAGCAGGAGCGGCAGCGACACCGCCGTCACCGAAAAGATCACGAAGGCGATGATCGCGCCGACGACCGTGCCGACCGCCAGCATCATCAGGCCCTGCGGCTGCGACAGGAGCTGCCAGAGGTCGGAATAGGTCGCGAACTCCATCCGGCCCAGGAACAGCGCGATCATGAGGCGCGCGAACCAGATCCAGATCATGAAGCCGGCTAGCACGACGAAGGCAAGGTAGGGCAACTGCGCCGTGCGCTGCCGCCAGACGACGCCGAGCACCTCCGACCAGTCCAGCGATTCGCCCACCTCCAGCCGGCGGCTCACCTCGTAGAGGCCGATCGCCACGAAGGGGCCGATGATCGGGAAGGCGAAGACGAGCGGCACGAACCACAGCGGCTGCTCCCAGACCAGCAGCTGCAGGAAGATCACGATACCGGCGACGGCGTAGACGCCGCCGAAGAACAGCCCGAACCGCGGCGCCGAGCGGAAGTCGGCGATCCCGAGCCTCAGCGCTTCCTGGATGTCGTCGCGGCTCATCGGCCGGATCTCCGGCGCGCGCGGGCTGGCTATCACATCAGCGGTCATGCGGAGGCGCTCCCTGGAATCGCAGGCGTTGGCCGAGACCGATGCCCGCGGGCTGTGGCGATTGCCTTGTTCTAGATCAATTTCGCGCCGCTGTCGCGGGTCATGCCTCGGCCTGGGCCTCGGCTCGGGACTTGCCGGTGACCTGCTGGGCGAGGGCGGCGGCCATGAACTGGTCGAGGTCGCCGTCGAGCACGCCGGACGTGTCCGAGGTCTCGACCTGGGTTCGGAGGTCCTTGACCATCTGGTAGGGCTGCAGGACGTAGGAACGGATCTGGTTGCCCCAGCCGGCCTCGCCCTTGGCGTCGTGGCTCGCCTGGATCGCCTCCGTGCGCTTCCTCAGCTCCATCTCGTAGAGCCGCGACTTCAGCGCTGCCATCGCGTTGGCGCGGTTCTGGTGCTGCGACTTCTCGGACGAGGTCACCACGATACCGGTGGGCAGGTGGGTCATGCGCACCGCCGAGTCGGTCGTGTTGACGTGCTGGCCGCCGGCGCCCGAGGAGCGGTAGGTGTCGACGCGGATGTCCGAGGGGTTGATGTCGATCTCGATGTTGTCGTCGATCACCGGGTAGACCCAGACCGACGAGAACGACGTGTGCCGGCGGGCGGCCGAGTCGTAGGGCGAGATGCGCACGAGGCGGTGGACGCCCGACTCCGACTTCAGCCAGCCGTAGGCGTTCGGGCCGACGATCTTGTAGGTGGCCGAGCGGATGCCGGCCTCCTCGCCGGCATTCTCGGAGATGAGCTCGACCTTGTAGCCGTGCGCTTCGGCCCAGCGCACGTACATGCGGGCGAGCATCTGCGCCCAGTCGCAGCTCTCGGTGCCGCCGGCGCCGGCGTTGATCTCGAGGAAGGTGTCGTTGGCGTCGGCCTCACCGTCGAGCAGCGCCTCGAGCTCCTTCTGCGCCGCGCGCTCGCGCAGGGCGCGGAGCGTGGCTTCGGCGTCGCCGACCACCTCCGCGTCGCCCTCGGCCTCGCCGAGCTCGATCAGGTCGCGCTGGTCCTGGAGCTCGCGGGTCATGGTCTCGTAGCTCTCGAGGGCGTCGGCGAGGCCCTGGCGGTCGCGCATGACCTTCTGGGCCCTGCCGGGGTCGTTCCAGAGGTCCGGATCCTCGGTCATCGCCGTCAGTTCCTCGAGGCGATGGTGGGCCGTCTCGTGCCCGAGCCGCTGGCGCAGCAGGGCGAGCGACTTCTCGATCTCGTCGATGAGGTGTTCGGTCTCGGCGCGCATGCGATCGTCCTTCCGCTCCGGCCGCGGGCCGGGCCCGTCTATCTATCGAGCCTGCGCCGCCCGGTAAAGGGCGGCCCCGGTGCGCGTCGCTTCACGACGGCAGGAGCGCCTCATCCGAACGGATGATGCGGACAGGATGTGCCGCAGCTACCCTGCTTCCGCTTACCGGTCGAGCAGCGGCCGCCAAGCCACAGGGCGCATGTCAGCGTCAGCGGTGAAAGCGTTACTTTCCGCAT
>SKOX01000286.1 GCA_007119835.1 Paracoccaceae bacterium | reverse complement strand
GAGGCGGCCACGACAAGACCAACGGATCCGCCGCCCGCTCCCCGGACCGGCTGAACGAAGCAGGCCGCCGCGCTCAGCCCGAGCGCCGCGGGCGGCAATCGGTGCGGCGCCGGCCCCGGGGGGTCGCCTGCGGGCGTCGCAAGGGCGCCGGAGACCTGCAACGCGCGGTAGGCGGCTGTCGCATGAGCGAGGTCGTAGCCCTGGCTGCCAGCCTTGAGGACGGCGAAGGCGGCAAGGCCGGTCCGCGCCTCGAGCATGCGGCAGAGGGCTGCACAGGCGGCCGGGCCGGTGTCGGTGGTCATCGCCTTTCCTCCCGATTCGGCGGCAGCGAACCAAGCGCCCGGAACTCAACCTCAAGTTGATGGCAGCCTAGCACGTGGCGCCGGCCGATCAACCTGCCATGGGACGGTTTCGTCGGCACCGTGTTCATGATGCACGCGAAAGCGGCGACTCGAAGGCGGCGGCGGCGCCGAGGAAGCGGGCGGCACAGACGCCGACCGTCGCCGGGTCGCCCGTGGTGAGGTAGCGCACCCGGCCCGAGCCGCCGGCGAAGCGCCGGTGGCGGCGGAGGTAGTCGGCGAGGCTCTCGGCCACGACCTGCGGCTGCGAGACGAGCGCCGTGGCGTCGGGCAGCGCCCGCCGGAAGGCGGCCTCGACGAGGGGGTAATGGGTGCAGCCGAGGACGGCGGCCTGCGGCACGGGCAGCCGCTCGCGAAGCGCGGTGACGTGGGCCGCGACCAGCGCCTCGGCGCGCGGCCAGTCGCCGCGCTCGATGGCATCGACGAGGCCCGTGCAGGCCTGCGCCTCGACCCGCACGTCGCGGGCGCGGAAGTGCAACTCGCGCGGGAAGGCGCCACTCGCCACCGTCGCGGGCGTCGCGAAGAGCGCCACGGTGGAAAGGCCGGTATGTGTCGGCGGCGACTGGTCGCCCCAGTCGCGCTGCGTGAGATGCTCGATCACCGGCACGAACACGCCCAGCACCCGATGGTCCGTCGGGTCGAGCCAGCGCTGCTGAATCTCCCTGAGCGACACGGCCGAGGCGGTGTTGCAGGCGAGGATCACCAGCCTGCAGCCCTCGTCGAACAGCCGACGCACCCCGGCGCAGGTCAGGGCGAAGACCTCCTCCGGCGGCTTGCTGCCGTAGGGCGCGTGGGCGTTGTCGCCGAGGTAGACGAAATCCTCCTCCGGCAGCCGCGCGAGCAGCGCACCAAGCACCGTCAGCCCGCCGATCCCGCTGTCGAACACCCCGATCGGCATCAGCGTCCCGCCCGGCGCCCGCCGGCGCCGCCCTCGCGCCGCGCCTCGACCTCATGCATCGCCGTCGTCCCGTGCCTGCCTGCCGGACGCCATGCTAATCCACCTGCGGCGTCGCCCGGAAGGGGCAACCGCTCGGCACGCAAAGGAAGTGAAGGAAGAATTGCCGCACCAGCGACATGACCCGCACCGCGGCAAGGTCTGGCAGCCCCTACGGGAATCGAACCCGTCTTTCCAGATTGAGAATCTGGCGTCCTGACCGATAGACGAAGGGGCCGTCTCGAGGCGCCCACATAGCGACTGCGGTGCAGGGAGGCAAGAGCCGCCGCCGCGCCCCGTGCTCACGCCTCCGTGGACCCCGAGCCGCGGAAGCCCGTGGCCACGAGGTAGGTCTCGGCCGAGTCGGCCCGGCTCGCCGCCGGCTTGACGTGGCGGACCTTGGCAAAGTCGCGCTTGAGCTCCGCAAGCAGGCTGCCCTCGGCACCGCCGCGCAGCACCTTGGCCACCAAGGCGCCGCCCGGCGCGAGCACGTCCCGCGCGAACTCGGCCGCAGCCTCGCAAAGCGCGACGATCCGCAGGTGGTCGGTCGCGGGGTGGCCGGATGCCGCGGCCGCCATGTCGGAAAGCACCACGTCGGCCTGGCCGCCGAGCAACTCCTTCACCGCCGCGTCGGCGCCCTCCTCGAGAAAGTCGAGCTGGTGGACCTCCGCCCCCGGCACCGGATCGACCTCCTGGAGATCGATCCCGAGGACGCGGCCGCGCGGCCTGCCGGCGTCGGCGCCGTCGGCGTTCACCCGCCGCGCCGCGACCTGCAGCCAGCCTCCCGGCGCGCAGCCGAGGTCGACCACCCGCCCGCCGGAATGCAGGAACGCGACCTTGTCGTCGATCTCGGCGAGCTTGAATGCCGCGCGGCTGCGGTAACCCTCGGCGCGCGCCCGCGCCACGTAGGGATCGTTCAGCTGCCGCTCCAGCCAGCGGGTGGATGAGAGCTTGCGGCCCCGCGCGGTCTTGACCCGCACCGACAGCGCGCGGGCACCCCGCCCCGAGGCGCCGGGCTTGGCGGGCGGCTTGCGCGCCATCAGGCGCGCCCTGCGCGGGACGCCGGGCGGATCATTGGCGGATCATTCCGGCGCGACGCGCTCGAAGGCGCCGCGCGCGCTCATCATCGAGAACAGCATTCCCTCGCGCAGGCCGCGGTCGGCGACCCGCATCATTTCGGTCGGCCAGAGCCGGAGAAGCGTCTGCAGGATCGCCGCACCCGACATGATCAGGTCGCAGCGGTCGCGCCCGAGGCCGATGTCGCGCCGCCGCCCCTCGGGCCCGAGGCGCAGGAAACGGGCGATCACCTCGTCGATCGCCTTCACCGACAGATGCATCCCGTCCACCTTGCGCCGGTCGTAGCGCCGGAGCCCGAGATACGCGGCGCCGACGGTGGTCACGGTGCCCGAGGTGCCGATCATCTGGAAGACGCCGTTCCCGGTCGGCACGTTCTGCTCGAGATAGGGCGCGAAGCCGGTGATCTGCTCCTCGAAGAACCACGACATCAGCGCGAAGCGGGCGCTGTCGTCGGCGACGTCGGCGTAGCGGTCGTGCAGCGTCGCCACCCCGAGCGGCACCGAGATGAAGTCGACGATCCGCGCCCCGCTGCGCACGCTCGGCCGGATCCGGCCCCTGTCGCAGAGGTCGAGGTTGACGATCGCCTGCGGACGGTCCTCGGGCGCCACCTCGGAGAGGTCGATCCAGACGAGCTCGGTCGAGCCGCCGCCGATGTCGAAGACCAGCACCTGCTCGGCGGCAGAGCTGACGAGCGGCGCGCAGGAGATGACCGCGAGCCGCGCCTCCTCCTCGGGCTCGATCACCTCGAGCCGGAGCCCGGTTTCCCGCGCGGCGAGCGCGAGGAAATGCGCCCCGTTCCGCGCGCGCCTGCAGGCCTCGGTGGCGACGAGCCGGCTGTTGGCGACGCCGTGACGGGCCAGCTTCTCGGCGCAGACCTCCAATGCCTCGATGGTCCGCATGATGGCGGAGCGCGACAGATGCCCCGTGCGCTCGAGCCCCGCGCCCAGCCGAACGCATTTCGCGAAGGCGTCCACCACTCGGAAATGGCCGCCGTCGGGGGCGGCGATGAGCATCCGGCAGCTGTTGGTGCCCAGGTCTAGGGCCGCATATAGCTCCGGATCCGCCTGCGCAGACCTGATCGTCTGGCGCCGTGCGCGCTGCACGGCATCGGGCTGCGCAGAATCGAACGATCCATGCGCCATGTTGTATCCAAACCTTGTCCGCCGAAAGGGCGGCGTTTGGTGAAGGCTACATGACACGCCGGAACGAAGCAAGGCGGGCGTGAGAGGCCGCCTTGCCCCGGGCGGCTGCGGAGGGGCGACGCCCTCCGGCAGCCTCAGGCGTCAGGGGTCGGGCATCAGGCGTCAGGCGGCGCCGCCCTGCGCGAGGGCCGCCGGCGTCGGCCGGTAGCCCAGCCCCTCGCAGATCTCGAAGCTGAGATCGGGATTGTTCAGCGTGTAGATGTGCAGGTGCTCCACCCCCTCGGCGATCAGCGCGCGCATCTGGCGAAGCGCAAGCGCGACCGACAACTCGCGCGCCGCGTCCTCCTCAACCACCTCGGCATAGGCCACGTGCATCCAGTCGGGCACCCGGGCCTGGCAGCGCGCGGCGAAGCTCGTCATCTTCTGGAAGTTCTCGATCGGCAGGATGCCGGGGACGACCGGCACCGCGATCCCGGCCGCGGCGCAGGCGTCGCGGAACCGCAGGAAATCCTCGTTCTCGAAGAAGAACTGGGTGATCGCGAGGCTGGCGCCGGCATCGACCTTGCGCTTGAGGTGGTCGACGTCGTCCTGCATCGAGCCCGCCTCGGGGTGCCGCTCGGGGTAGGCGCCGACGGCGATCTCGAAGCCGCCGATCCCGCGCAGCGCCTCGATCAGCTCGACCGAGGAGGCGAAACCCTCGGGGTGGGGCGTGAAGGCGCCCTCGCCCTTCGGCGGGTCGCCACGCAGCGCCACGATCCGGCGCACGCCGAGCCGGGCATAGCCGCGCGCGACCTCCAGCGTCTCCTCGCGCGTGGCGCCGACGCAGGTCAGGTGGCCGGCGACGTTGAGCCGGGCGCGCTCCTTGATCGCCTGGATGGCGTTGCGGGTGCGCTCCCGCGTCGTGCCGCCGGCGCCGTAGGTCACCGAGACGAAGCTCGGCGCGAGCGGCGCGAGGCGCTCGACCGACCGCCACAGGCGCTGCGCGCCCTCGGGCGTGTGCGGCGGGAAAAACTCGAAAGAGAGGCTCGGCAGAGCCTGCTGGGTCTCGGTCATGTGCGTCGGTCCTGAACCGTCAATGAGTTTCGCAACAATTAGAATACACCCGCCGGGCCCGGGATCAACCGGCGAACGCGCGGAGGCAGCCCCGGTAGCGTAGAGTGCCCACACCTGGACGCGCCGCAACTTGCTGATCATAGATCCGAAAATGTTGATGCGCCGGATTTACGCTGCGTCGT
>SKOX01000037.1 GCA_007119835.1 Paracoccaceae bacterium | reverse complement strand
GTCGCCGGCGCCGATCTCGCCGCGCTCGGGCGGGAGGTCGCCCGGAAGGCGCAGGGCAAGATCGCGCCGGGCCGGGCGCTCGAGGTGGTCGGGCTCGCGGCCGAGCGTCCATTCGCGGAGGGTCTGCGCCGCGAGCGCGAGGTTTTCCTCGAGCTGAAGGGCGGGCGCCAGTCGCGGGCGTTGCGGCACGCCTTCTTCGCCGAGCGCGCGGTGGCGCGGCCGGAGGTGATCGCGGGCGCCCGCCCGCGCCCGGTCGAGACCGTCGCGACTGTCGGTGGGGGGCTGATGGGGTCGGGGATCGCGACCGCCTGCCTCGCGGCCGGTCTGTCGGTGGTGCTCCTCGAGCGCGATGAAGCTGCCGCGGCCGCCGCGGCCGGGCGCGTCGGCGGGCTCCTCGACGCGATGGTCGGGCGCGGCAAGGCGACGACGGAGGACGCCGCGGCCGCACGCTCCCGGCTCGTCGTCGCCAGCGATTATGCCGCGGCCGCTGGCGCCGATCTCGCCATCGAGGCGGTCTTCGAGGATATCGACGTCAAGCGCGAGGTCTTCGGCCGGCTGGCCGCGGCGCTGGCGCCGGACGCGATCCTCGCCACCAACACCTCCTATCTCGACCCTGCCCGGATCGCCGCGGGGATCGCGGCGCCGGAGCGGGTGCTCGGCCTGCACTTCTTCAGCCCGGCGCATGTCATGCGGCTGGTCGAGGTGGTGCGCCCCGACGGCGTGGCGCCGGAGGCGCTGGCGACGGGCTTCGCGCTCGCGCGCCGGCTCGGCAAGGTGCCGGTGCTGGCGGGGGTCTGCGACGGGTTCATCGGCAACCGGATCCTGACCGCCTACCGGCGGCAGGCGGATTACCTGCTCGCCGATGGCTGCCTGCCGCACGAGGTCGACGCCGCGATGCGTGGCTTCGGCATGCCGATGGGCCCCTACGAGCTGCAGGACATGACGGGGCTCGGGATCGCCTATGCGTCCCGCCGGCACCGGGCACCGTCGCGTCCGACCGGCGAGCGCGTCGTTCCGATCGCCGACCGCCTCTACGAGGCCGGGCGGCTCGGGCGGTCGGCGGGGCGGGGCTGGTATCGCTACGCGGAAGGCAGCCGCACGCCGGAGCGGGACGAGGACGTCGAGGCGGTGGTCCGGGCGTGGTCGGTGGAGGAGGGCCGCGCCCGGCAGGCCTTCGCGCCGGACGAGATCGTGGCCCGCCTTCTCGCGGTCATAGTCAACGAGGGGGCGCTGATCGTCGAGGAGGGAATCGCCGAGACCGATGCCGCCGTGGACGTCGTCGAGATGCTCGGCTACGGGTTCCCGCGCTGGCGCGGCGGTCCGATGCACTGGGCCGAGGCGGAGGGCATCGATCGTGTCGCCGACGCAATGGCGCGCGTCGCCGGGCAGAGCCCCGGCTCCTGGGTTCTTTCCCGGCGCCTGAGGAGATAGCCCCACCGGCGCGCAGGCGTCGGCGGCGCCCGACGAGCGCGGGCTCGTCCCGCCGAGGAGGGCGCGCCTCCCGCCCGAGGTGCGATGGCCGCCGGATCAGGCGAGCTGCAGGCTAACGCGACGACAGGAAGTCGATCCATATTAATGATTTGACACCATGCCGCACCTGGCAACGCTACGCCCTGGCGGCCCTCGCCGGCGTCACTCGGGGATGACCGCCGTCGCCTCTATCTCGATCAGCGCCTCCGCCTCGGCGAGCGCCGTGACCTGGACCATGGTCATCGCCGGAAAGTGCCGCCCCATCACCCGCCGGTAGGCCGCGCCGAGTTGCTTCTGCGAGGCGAGATAGGCCTCCCGATCGACCACGTACCAGGTCAGCCGCACGACATGCTCGGGCCCGCCCTCCGCCTCGGCGAGCACCGCGAGGATGTTGCGCAGGGCCTGCTCGGCCTGCTCGACGAAGTCGCGGGTCTCGAAGACCTGCGCGCCGGTCCAGCCGATCTGGCCGCCGACAAAGACCAGCCGCCCGCGCGCGACGATGCCGTTCGAATAGCCGCGGGCCGGCGCCCAGCCGGGCGGGTGGAGGATCTGCATCAGGCGGCTCCTTCGGTTGCATCCGTCTCGACCCGCGCTCGGATGTCGGCGGGCCAGGGCATCGGCCGGAGGGAGGCGGCATTTACGCTGACGATGGTCAGGTCCGCCTCGACCCTCGGCCCGTCGGGACCGTAGGCCGTCAGCTTCAGGTCCATCGCGCAGCGGCCCAGCCGCGCGAGCCCCAGCCGCACGTCGAGCACGTCCCCGAGCCGCGACGGCCGCAGGAAGCGGGCCGAGACCTGGGCGGCCGGGATGCCGAAGCCGCGCCCGCCATGCATGTCGGCGAAGGCGCAGCCGAGCCGCTCCTCGAACCAGTCCTCGACCGTGGCGTTGATCATCTCGAAATAGCGGGGGTAGAAGACGATCCCCGCCGGGTCGCAATGCTGGAACATCACCTTGAACGGGCGGCGGTAGAGCTCGGGCGCGGTGCTCATGCCTGGTCCTTGAGGCGGAAACGCTGGACCTTGCCGGTCGCGGTCTTGGGCAGCGCCTCGATGAAGGTGACGCGGCGGGGATACTTGTAGGGGGCGATCGTCGCCTTGACGTGCTCCTGCAGCGCTTTCGCCAGCGCCTCGCCCGGTTCGTGGCCGGCGGCGGCAACCACGAAGGCCGCGACGCACTCGCCGCGCTCCTCGTCGGGCAGGCCGATCACGCCGCATTCGAGGACCGCGTCGTGCTTGAGCAGCGCCGCCTCGACCTCCGGCCCGGCGATGTTGTAGCCGCCCGAGACGATTATGTCGTCCGAACGGGCGGCGAAGTGGAAGTAGCCCTCCGCGTCCTGGCTGAACGAGTCGCCCGTCAGGTTCCACCCCTCGCGCACATAGGCCTTCTGCCGACGGTCGGCGAGATAGCGGCAACCTGTCGGACCGCGCACGGCGAGGCGCCCGATCTCGCCCGGGGGGACCTCGTTCATGTCCTCGTCCACGACCTTCGCCTCGTAGCCGGTGACCGGGCGGCCGGTGGTGGCGGGCCGGGCATCGCCGAGGCGGTTCGAGATGAAGATGTGGAGCATCTCGGTCGAGCCGATGCCATCGAGTATCGGCTTGCCGATCTTCGCCAGCCATTCCTCGTAGACGGGGGCGGGCAGGGTCTCGCCCGCGGAGACGGCGCAGCGCAGGGAGGTGAGGTCGGCGCCTTCGTCCATCGCCTTCAGCATTGCGCGGTAGGCGGTGGGCGCGGTGAAGCAGACCGTCGCCTTGTATTGCTGGATGATGTCGATGAGGTTCGGCGGACTGGCGTTCTCGAGGAGTGCTGCGGCAGCGCCGAAGCGCAGCGGAAAGACCGCGAGGCCGCCGAGGCCGAAGGTGAAGGCGAGCGGCGGCGAGCCGACGAAGACGTCGTCGGGTGTGACGCCGAGCACCTCGCGGGCATAGCCGTCGGCGATGATCAGGAGATCGCGGTGGAAGTGCATCGTCGCCTTCGGCTCTCCGGTCGTGCCGGAGGTGAACCCGAGCAGCGCGACGTCGTCCTGGGCGGTGTCGACGGCCTGGAAGCGGACTGGCTTGTTGAGGGCGATCCGGTCGAGCTCGGCGTCGTGGTTCGCCGTGCCGTCGAAGCCGACGACCTTGGTGAGGGTGGCGGAATCCTTGGCGCAGATGACGAGCTCGTCCATCAGGCGGGTGTCGCAGAGGGCGAGGCTGACGCGGGCCTTGTCGACGATCTTGGCGAGTTCGCCCGCGCGCAGCATCGGCATGGTGTTGACGACGACGGCGCCGGCCTTGGTCGCGCCGAGCCAGCAGGCGACCATCGCCGGATTGTTCGCCGAGCGGATCAGCACGCGGTTGCCCGGCTGGAGCCCGTAATCCTCCTTCAGCGCGTGGGCAATGCGGTTGGTCCAGTCGGCGAGCTCCTTGTAGGTGCGCCGGCGGCCGTTGCCGATCAGGGCGGTATGGTCGCCGAAGCCCCGCTCCACCATCCGGTCGGTGAGCTCGACGCCGGCATTGAGGCGCGCCGGGTAGTCGAAGCGGTCAAGCCGGAGATCGGGCCAGAGCTCCGGCGGGGGCAGGTTGTCCCGGGCGAAGGTGTCCATGTGGGCGGAGGGGTGCATGGCAGGCGCCTTACTCGTTCGCCTCGGACGGCAGGAAGTCGACGTCGTGGAGCGCCGAGAGCCGCACGGCCTCGTCTGCGTCCGTGACCTCGTGGAGCGCGTCGAAGAGATCCTTGAGCTTGCCCGCTGGCGAGACCCAGAAGAGGGCGCGGGCCGGTTTGTCGGACTTGTTGAAGTAGCCGTGCGGAACGCCGCGGGGCATGCGCACCAGATCGCCCGCCTTCGCCGTGTGCCAGCTGCCGTCGAGCTTCACCGCGAGCTCGCCTTCCTGGACGAGGATGAACTCGTCCTGCGTCGGGTGGACGTGGACGGGGACGAACTGTCCCGGCTCGGAATTCGTCTCGAAGGCGAAGGTCGAGTCGCAGACCGCCTTCGGGAAGTAGCGCTGGCCGAGGATCGACCATTCGGTGCCGGCAAAGCCGTCCCCTTCCCGGGTGATGCCGCCGTCGAGGTCCATGTCTCTCTCCCTGGTTATGCGCCGAGCGTCGCCCGGGCGATGACGATCTTCTGCACGTCGGAGGCGCCCTCGTAGATGCGGAGCGCGCGGATCTCGCGGTAGAGCGCCTCGACCGGGTGGCCGGCGCGGACGCCATCGCCGCCGTGGAGCTGCACGGCCTTGTCGATCACCTCCTGCGCGCTTTCGGTCGCGTGGAGCTTGGCCATGGCGGCTTCGCGGGTGACGCGGGGGGCGCCCATGTCCTTGGTCCAGGCAGCGCGGTAGACGAGGAGGGCGGAGGCGTCGACGGCGAGCGCCATGTCGGCGATGTGGCCCTGCACCATCTGGAGGTCGCCCATCGGGGCCCCGAAGAGGCGGCGGTCGCGGGCGCGGTCGAGCGCGAGGTCGAGGGCGCGGCGGGCGAAGCCGAGGGCGGCCGCGCCGACGGTGGTGCGGAAGACGTCGAGGACGGACATCGCGATCTTGAAGCCTTCGCCCGGCAGGCCGATCAGCGTGGAGGCGGGGAGGCGGCAGCCCTCGAAGCGGAGGCGGGCGAGGGGGTGAGGAGCGATGGTCTCGAGCCGCTCGGCGATCGTGAGGCCGGGGGTGTCGGCGGGCACGAGGAAGGCGGAGAGGCCGCGGGCGCCGGGGGCCTCTCCGGTGCGGGCGAAGACGGTGTAGAGGTCGGCGATGCCGCCGTTCGAGATCCAGGTCTTCTCGCCGTCGAGGATCCAGGCGGCGCCGTCGCGTGTCGCCGTGGTTTCGATGGCGGCGACGTCGGAGCCCGAGCGCGGCTCGGTGAGGGCGAAGGCGGCGATGGCGTGGCCGTCGCGGGTGCGGTCGAGATGCGCGCGCTGCTCGGGACTGCCGAAGAGGGTGACGGCGCCCATGCCGAGGCCCTGCATGGCGAAGGCGAAGTCGGCGAGCGCATCGTGGCGGGCGAGCGTCTCGCGCATCAGGGCGAGGGTGCGGACGTCGAGGCTCGTGCCCGCGTCGGCGGCGGTATGGCGGAGCCAGCCGGCCTCGCCGAGGGCACGGACGAGGGCGCGGCAGGCGGCGTCGGTGTCGGCGTGGTCGACGGGGAGGTGGGCCGTGCACCAGGCATCGAGCGCATCGGCGAGCGCGCGGTGGCGATCCTCGAGGAAGGGCCAGGAGAGGAAGGCGCGGTCCGGCATCAGTTCCCCTCGAAGACCGGCTTTTCCTTGGCGACGAAGGCGCGGTAGGCGCGCTCGAAGTCGCGGGTCTGCATGCAGATCGCCTGGGCCTGGGCCTCGGCCTCGATCGCCTGGTCGAGGGACATCGACCATTCCTGGTTCAGCATGGTCTTGGTCATGCCCTGCGCGAAGGTCGGGCCCGAGACGATGCGCTCGGCGAGGGCGAGGGCTTCGGCCTCGAGGGCGTCCGGGTCGACGAGGCGGTTCCAGAAGCCCCAGGCATGGCCCTCCTCGGCGGACATCGTGCGGCCGGTGTAGAGAAGCTCGGCGGCGCGGCCCTGGCCGATGATGCGCGGGAGCATCGCGCAGGCGCCCATGTCGCAGCCGGCGAGGCCGACGCGGGTGAAGAGAAAGGCGCATTTCGCGGCGGGCGTCGCGAGGCGGAGGTCGGAGGCCATGGCGATGATCGCCCCGGCGCCGACCGCGACGCCGTCGACCGCCGCGATGACGGGCTTGCCGCAATGGAGCATCGCCTTGACGAGGTCGCCGGTCATGCGGGTGAAGGCGAGCAGGCCCTTCATGTCCATGCCGACCAGCGGGCCGATGATGTCATGGACGTCGCCGCCGGAGCAGAAGTTGCCGCCGTTCGGCAGGAGGACGACGGCGTGGAGGTCGTCGCGATAGGGCAGGGCGCGGAAGGTGTCGCGCAGCTCGGCATAGCTCTCGAAGGTGAGGGGGTTCTTGCGCTCGGGGCGGGCGAGGCGGATGCGGGCGATGCCGTTCTTTTCCTCCCAGAGGAAGTGCTGCCTGGTCATGGTCCTGCCTCGGTCGGTCGGGTTCCAGCCGGCCGGGCTTCGGTCGGTCGGGCCTTGTCGAGAAGGGCGGTGAGCTGCTCGGCCTCGCCTGTGGTCAGGCCGCCGAGTGCGTCGGAGACCCAGCCGCGGTGGACGGCCGCCATGGCGGCGAAGCCCTCGCGGCCGCGGGTGGTGAGCCGCACGAGCGTGGCGCGCCGGTCGCCCTCGACGGGGACGCGCACGACGAGGCCATCCGCGACGAGGCGCTCGACGATGCCGGTGACGTTGCCGTTCGAGACCATCAGCGCCTCGGAGAGCGCGCTCATGGTGAGGCCCTGCTCGGCGCGGTAGAGCGCGGCCATGACGTCGAATTGCGGCAGGGTGGTGGCGTGGCCGGTGCGCAGGCGCTCGCGCAGGTCGCCCGAGACGGCGCGGGCCAGCTTGAGGAGCTTCAGCCAGGCGCGAAGGCGTGCGGTCGCGACGTCGGCCGTGGCGGCGAGATCGTCCGTGCGGCTCACGGCTCGCCGCCCGAGATGGCGATGCCCTGGCCGGTGACCATCGCCGCGGCGTCGGAGGCGAGCCAGAGGACGGCGCCGGCGACCTCGTGCGGACGCACGAGGCGGCCGGTCGGGTTCGCCCGCTCGAGCCGCGCGCGGGCGTCCGCCGCGCTCATGCCGGTCCTCGCGGCGATGTTGGCGATGGTGCGGTCCGTCATCGGCGTGTCGATGTAGCCGGGGCAGAGGGCGTTGACGGTGATGCCGTCCTTCGCGGTCTCCTTGGCGAGGGAGCGGACGAGGCCGAGAACGCCGTGCTTGGCAGCCGTGTAGGCCGCGACGTAGGCGTCGCCGCGCAGGCTCGCGACCGAGGCGATGGCGACGAGCCGGCCGCGTCCGGCCGGCATCCTCGCGAGCGCCTCGCGGAAGGTGAGGAAGGTGCCGGTGAGGTTCACCGCCAGCATCTCGTGCCAGGCGGCAAGGGTGGTGCGGCGGACGGGGGCCGAGGTGGCGGCGCCGGCGCTGGCGACGACGATGTCGGCGGGGCCCACGGTCTCGAAGAGGTGGCGGACGCTCGCCTCGTCGGTGACGTCGGCGACGACGTGGCGGAGGCCCGCCGCCTCGGACAGGCGGGCGAGCGGCACCTCGCTGCGGCCGCTGATCCAGACATCGGCGCCGGCCTCGGCGAGCGCCCGCCCGATGGCGGCGCCGACGCCGCTGCCGCCGCCGGTGACGACGGCCGTCCTGCCGGCGAGGCTCACACGCTGAGCCCCATGCCCTCGCCGCGCTCGGCGAGGCGGCGGAGCTGGTCACGGCCGCCGAGATAGGGGTCGGGCCAGGCGACGTCCTCGCCGAGTGCGGCGGCGGCGTGCAGCGTCCAGTAGGGATCGGCGAGGTGCGGGCGCGCGAGGCAGACGAGGTCGGCGCGGCCGGCCATCAGGATCGAGTTGGCGTGGTCGGGCTCGTAGATGTTGCCGACCGCCATCGTGGGCTTGCCGAGCTCGTTGCGGATCCGGTCGGAGAAGGGCGTCTGGAACATCCGACCGTAGGTCGGCCGCGCCGCGCTCCAGGTCTGGCCGGCCGAGACGTCGACGATGTCGACGCCGGCGTCAAAGAGGGCGCGGGCGATCTCGACGGCGTCGTCGGGGGTGATCCCCTCGTCGCCCATCCAGTCGTTGGCCGAGATGCGGACCGACATCGGCCTTTCCTGCGGCCAGACGGCGCGGGTTGCCCGGAACACCTCGAGCGGAAAGCGCAGGCGGTTCGCGAGGCTGCCGCCGTATCCGTCGGTGCGCCTGTTCGACAGCGGCGTGATGAAGGCGGAGAGCAGGTAGCCGTGCGCCATGTGCAGCTCGAGCATGTCGAAGCCGCAGCGTGCGGCCATCCCGGCCGAGGCGACGAACTGGTCGCGCACCAGGTCCATGTCGGCGCGGGTCATCTCGCGCGGGATCTGGTTGCGCTCCGACCACGGGACGGGGGAGGGGCCCATGACCTCCCAGTTGCCGTCGTCGAGCGGCATGTCGATCTCGTGCCAGCCGAGTTGTGTCGAGCCCTTGGGGCCGGAATGGCCGATCTGGGCACAGATCTTCGCGCGCGTCTCGGCATGGACGAAGCGCACAAGTCTCGACCATTCGCGCTCGTGCTCGGGAGCATAGAAGCCCGTGCAGCCGGGGGTGATCCGGCCCTCCGGGCTCACGCAGGTCATCTCGATGAAGAGGAGGCCGGCGCCGCCCTTGGCGCGCTCGGCGTAGTGGGCGAAGTGCCAGTCGGTCGGGCAGCCGTCCACGGCCTTGTACTGCGCCATCGGCGAGACGACGATGCGGTTCGCGAGCGCCATTTCGCGCAGCCGGAAGGGCGCGAACATCGGCCGGCGGGCGGGCGTGTCGGCGGCCGCGCCGGCGCGGCGCATGAACCAGCCCTCGGCCGAGGCGAGCCAGTCGGGATCGCGCAGGCGCAGGTTCTCGTGGCTGATCCGCTGGGAGCGGGTCAGGAGCGCATAGTTGAACTGCACCGGGTCGAGGTCGAGGTAGCGCTCGACCTCCTCGAACCATTCCATCGAGTTGCGCGCCGCCGATTGCAGGCGGAGCACCTCGAGCCGCCGGGCATCCTCGTAGCGGGCGAAGGCCGATGCGACGTCAGACTCGGTGCTGAGATAGTCGGCCATGGCGATCGCGCTCTCGAGCGCGAGCTTGGTGCCCGAGCCGATCGAGAAATGTGCCGTCGCGGCGGCGTCGCCCATCAGCGCGAGGTTCTCGTGCGACCAGCGCTCGCAGAGGACGCGCGGGAAGTTGAGCCAGGCCGAGCCGCGCAGGTGACGCGCGTTCGACATGAGGCGGTGGCCGCCGAGATGCGCGGCGAAGATGCGCTCGAGCGTCGCGATCGAGGCGTCCTGGCTCATCTCGCCGAAGCCGTAGGCGTCCCAGGTCTCGGGGGAGCATTCGGCGATGAAGGTCGCGGTCTCGGCGTCGAACTGGTAGGCGTGCGCCCAGACCCAGCCCTTGTCGGTCTGCTCGAAGATGAAGGTGAAGGCGTCGTCGAACTTCTGGCGCGTGCCGAGCCAGCAGAACTTGAGACGGCGGCGGTCGATCTCGGGCCGGAAGACGTCGGCGAAGAGGCTGCGGGTCTTCGAGTTGAGGCCGTCCGACGCGATGACGACGTCGTTCTCGGCCATCAGGCGGTGCACGTAGTCGGCCTCGAGCTCCGTCTGGAAGCGCATGTGGACGCCGAGCTCGCGCGCGCGCTCCTGCAGCAGGAGGAGGAGCTTCATCCGGCCGATGCCGCAGAAGCCGTGGCCGGTCGACACGGTCCGGCTGCCGCGGTGCACGACCGCGATGTCGTCCCAGTAGGCGAATTCCCGGCGGATCGCCTCGGCCGAGACCGGGTCGTTCGCCGCGAGCGTCTGCAGCGTCTCGTCCGACAGCACGACGCCCCAGCCGAAGGTGTCGTCCGGGCGGTTCCGCTCGTAGATCGTGACCTCGTGCGCGGGATCCTGGAGCTTCATCGAGATCGCGAAATAGAGACCCGCCGGTCCGCCGCCGAGGCACGCCGCTTTCACGCTGCACTCTCCTCTCGATCTGCACCCGGGATGATATGGCGCCGGCGCAGGCTTTCCAAGCCTAAAAGTTTCAGGTATGAAATGATTGACGGCAGGACCGATCGCGGCCGGGGCTGCGGGTGTTCCAGCGGGGAGGAAATTCCTGTTGACAAAGCCCCGCCCCGCAATCCGAACTGTGGCTCGGGTGTGGCTGAGGCCAGACGGACTGCCGAACGGGGCCGCCGCGACAACGCGGCCGGCATCGGTGCCCGGGTCACGCGGCGCCAGGAAAACAACGGGGAGAATGCAATGACACTCAGGACGGCGACGATCGGCGCCTTCGCGGCCGCGGGACTCGTGGGCGGGGCGGCCGCGGCCGACGAGATCAAGGTCGGCCTCATGTTCACGCTGTCCGGCCCGGCGGCGGTTCTCGGCGAGCAGGGGCGGGACGGCTTCCTCCTCGCGGTCGAGCAGCTCGACGGCCAGCTCGGCGGGCTCGACGCCAAGATCATCGTCATCGACGACGAGCAGCAGCCGGACCTCGCCGCCTCCCGCGCCCGCGAGCTCGTCGAGCGCGAGGACGTCGACTTCGTGGTCGGCCCGATCTTCTCCAACATCCTGCAGGCGATCCACGGTCCGATCACCGGCTCCGGAAAGTTCCTGATCAGCTCGAACGCCGGCACCTCGAACTACGCCGGCGCGGAGTGCCACCCGAACTTCTTCGTCACGTCCTACCAGAACGACCAGAACCACGAGGTCATGGGCGCCTATGCCGAGCGGGAGGGCTTTGCGAGCGTGTTCCTGCTCGCGCCGAACTACCAGGCGGGCCGCGACTCGCTGGCCGGGTTCAAGCGGCACTTCACCGGCGAGATCGTCAGCGAGACCTACACGCCGCTCGGCCAGCTCGACTTCTCGGCGGAGCTCGCGCAGATCGCGGCCTTCCAGCCCGAGGCGGTCTTCGCCTTCATGCCCGGCGGGATGGGCGTGAACCTCGTCCGGCAATACCAGCAGGCGGGGCTCGGCGACCTCCCGTTCCTGTCGGCCTTCACCGTTGACGAGAGCACGCTTCCGGCCCAGCAGGAGGCGGCCCTCGGCATGCTCGCAGGCGCGAACTGGGCGCCGGATTTCGATTACGAGCGCTCGCGCGAGTTCGTCGCGGCCTATGAGGAGCGGTTCGGCTCGATCCCCGGCACCTACGCGATGCAGGCCTTCGACGCGGCGATGCTGATCGACGCGGCGGTGCGGGCGGTGGACGGCGACCTCTCCGACGCGGACGCGCTGCGCGAGGCGCTGCGGTCCGCCGATTTCGACAGCCTGCGCCGGGAGTTCACCTTCGGCCACAACCACTACCCGATCCAGGACTTCTACCTGACCGAGGCGGTGCAGCGGGAGGACGGGAAGTTCCACACCTCGATCGTCGAGCGGATCTTCGACGACTATCAGGACACCTACGCCGACGATTGCGAGATGGAGTGAGGGCTCCGGCCCTCGCTCCCCGCGGCTCCCGGTGATGACGAACCTTCTGATCCTGCAGCTGCTGAACGGCGTTCAGCTCGGCATCCTCCTCTTCCTGGTGGCGGCCGGGCTGACGCTGATCTTCGGCATCATGGACTTCATCAACATTGCCCATGGCGTCCTCTACATGGTGGGCGCCTACCTCATGGCGACGTTCGTGGTGATCACGGGCAATTTCTGGCTCGCGCTGCCGGTCGCCATGGCGGCGGCGCTGCTCTTCGGGCTGCTCCTCGAATACACCATCTTCCGAAGGCTCTACGAGCGATCGCACCTCGACCAGGTCCTCGCGACATTCGGGCTCGTGATGATCGTGACCGAGGGCGTCCGGATGATCTGGGGCTCGACGCCGCTCAGCGTGCCGATCCCGGCGCTGCTGTCGGGCTCGATCCCGCTGCTCGGGATCATCCAGTATCCGGTCTACCGGCTCGCCATCATCGGCACCGGCCTCGTCGTGGCGCTCGGCCTCTACCTCGTGATCAACCACACGCGCACCGGCATGCTGCTGCGGGCGGGCGCCTCGAACCGGCCGATGGTCTCGGCGCTCGGCGTGAATGTCGGGCAGCTCTTCGCCTTCGTCTTCGCGTTCGGCGCGATGCTCGCCGCCTTCGCGGGCGCGATCGTGGCGCCGGTCCTGTCCGTCGACTCGGGGATGGGCGCGAGCGTCCTGATCCTCACCTTCGTCGTCATCGTCATCGGCGGCATCGGCTCGATCAAGGGCGCCTTCGTCGCCGCGATCCTCGTCGGGGTGGTCGACACGCTCGGCCGGAGCTTCGGGCCGATCCTGCTGCAGATGGTGATGGACCCGTCGGCCGCCTCCCAGACCGGCCGCACGCTCGCGCCGATGCTCATCTACATCCTGATGGCGGTGGTGCTCGCCGTCCGGCCCGCGGGCCTGTTCGGCGGGAGACCGGCATGAGCGACGCCGCCGCCCGCCGCCCGCGCCGCAGCGGGCTCGGCCTGCCGACCCGGCACATGGTAGCGGGCGCGCTCTTCGTGCTGCTCGCGGCGCTGCCGTTCATCGCGACGGCGATCGGCGACCCGTTCCTCGTGGTCGTCTTCACCCGCATCCTCGTCTTCGCGATCGCCGCGCTGTCGCTCGACCTGATCCTCGGCTATGGCGCGCTCGTCTCGTTCGGCCACGCCGCCTATATCGGCCTCGGCGCCTATTGCGTCGGCATCCTGTCGCGGCACGGGGTCACCGATCTGGGGGTCCATCTCGCGGCCGCGATCGGCCTCTCGGCGATCTTCGCGACGGTGACGGGCGCGATCGCGCTGCGGACGCGCGGCGTCTACTTCATCATGATCACGCTCGCCTTCGGGCAGATGGCCTACTTCTTCTTCGTGTCGTTCGCGGCCTACGGGGGCGACGACGGGATGTCGCTCGCGCAGCGCTCGACCGTGTTCGGGAGCGACCTGCTGCGCGACAGCACGACCCTCTTCTACCTGACGCTCGCCATCCTCGTCGGCTTCTACGTGGTTGCCTCGGCGCTCGTCGGGTCGCGCTTCGGACGGGTCATCTCCGGCACCCGGGAGAACGCGCTGCGGATGCAGGCGATCGGGTTCCGGCCGTTCCGCTACCAGCTCGTGGCCTTCGTGATCGCCGGCTGCATGGCCGCGGTCGCCGGCGTCCTGCTCGCCAATCAGGCGATGTTCGTCTCGCCCGCCTACATGTCCTGGCACCGGTCGGGCGAGCTCATCGTCATGGTGATCCTCGGCGGGATCGGCACCCTGATCGGCGGGGTGGTCGGCGCCTTCGTCGTGCTGCTGCTCGAGGAATGGCTCGCCGTCTTCACGACGCATTGGCGGATGGGCCTCGGGATCGTGCTGATCCTGGTCGTCTTCTTCTCGCCGGGCGGCGTCAGCGGCCTCGTCCAGCGGCTGTTCGGCGGCAATCGATGACCCCGCTCCTGAGCGTCGAGAAGCTGCACAAGGCCTTCGGTGCGTTGAAGGTCACCGACGACATCAGCCTCGACGCGCGCGCGGGCGAGTTGCACGCGATTATCGGCCCGAACGGCGCGGGCAAGACGACGCTCGTGGCGCAGCTGTCGGGGCAGTTGCACCCCGATGGCGGCCGGATTCTCTACGACGGGCAGGACATCACCGCGCTCGACATGGCCGGGCGGGTCCAGCTCGGGCTGGCGCGGTCGTTCCAGATCACCTCGGTCCTGCCCGGCTTCACGGTGCTGGAGAACGTCGCCCTCGCGGTCCAGGCACGCTCCGGATCGAGCTTCCGCTTCTTCCGGTCGGCGGCGGCGGAGGCCGGGCTCAACGAGCCGGCGCTCGATTTCCTGCGGCAGGTGGGGCTCGAGGCGCGGACGGAAGTGCTCGCCCGCAACCTGTCCCACGGCGAGCAGCGTCAGCTCGAGATCGCCGTCGCGCTCGCGACCGAGCCGCGTCTGCTGCTCCTCGACGAGCCCTTCGCCGGCACCGGTAGGCAGGACGGCGCCGTGCTCCTGTCGCTGCTCGAGTCGCTGAAGCGACGGCTCACGATCGTGCTGATCGAGCACGACATGCACGCCGTGTTCAGGCTGGCCGACCGGGTGTCGGTCCTTGTCTACGGCCGCATCATCGCGACGGGGACGCCGGCGGATGTTCGCGCGAACCCAGAGGTCCGGGCGGCCTATCTCGGCGAGGAAGAGGCGGGGGTCGGGGCCTGATGCTTGCCGTGGAGAACCTCGAGAACGCTTACGGGCCGAGCCGGGTGCTCTTCGGCCTCTCCTTCGAGGTGCGCGCGGGGGAGGTCGTCACGCTGCTCGGCCGCAACGGCATGGGCAAGACGACAACCGTCAGCTCGATCTTCGGCCTGCTGCCGCCGAAGGCCGGTCGGGTGGTGATCGATGGCCGCGACTACGCCCGCGCCCGTCCGCACGAGATCGCCCGCGCAGGCCTCGGCCTGGTGCCCGAGGGCCGCCAGGTCTTCCCAAACCTGACCACCGAGGAGAACCTCGTCGCCACCGCGAAGACCGGCAGCGGGCGGCATGGCACCGCCTGGTCGCTCGACCGGGTCTACGGCATGTTCCCGCGCCTTAAGGACCGCCGCCGCAACATGGGCAACCAGCTCTCGGGCGGGGAGCAGCAGATGCTCGCCATCGGCCGCGCGCTGATGACGAACCCGCGGCTCATCGTGCTCGACGAGGCGACCGAAGGCCTCGCGCCGCTGATCCGCGAGGAGATCTGGACCTGCCTCGCCCAGCTCAAGGCGGAGGGCGAGTCGATCCTCGTGATCGACAAGAACGTCGACGCGCTCGCCCGCATCGCCGATCGCCACATCGTGATAGAGAAGGGCGAGATCGTCTGGAGCGGCACGACGCCCGAGCTGCTCGCCGAGCCGCAGATCAAGGAGCGGTACCTGCAGGTCTGAGCCGCGGCCGGACCTGCGCCGCGCAACAGGGAGGCTGACATGGACATGACGCCGGGCATCACGCCCACCACGACCGGGATGGACGGCATCGCCTGGAACATCCTCGGTCAGACCTACGTGCCGAAGCAGTGCTCCGACCGCGTCTTCTCCTGGCACGCCACCCTGCCGCCGGGGACCTTCGTGCCGCCGCACATCCATCCGACCCAGGACGAGTGCCTCTACGTCCTCGAGGGGCGCTTCGACTTCTGGCTCGAGGGGGAGGAGATGCAGGGGACGCCCGGCGACCTGGTGCGGCTGCCGATGGGCCGCCCGCACGGGATCTTCAACAAGTCCGAGCAGACGATCAAGTGCCTGTTCTGGGTGTCGCCGACGCGCAAGCTGTTCGACCTGTTCTGGGCGATCCACAATCTCGGGCCGAAGGCGAACCCGGCGGACGTGGTCGCCGTTTCCGCCAGGCACGAGATCGACTTCCTGCCGCCGCCAGAGGAGGGCTGACGCAATGGGTCACCGCAGCTCCGTCATCGTCGCGGGCGCAGGCATCGGCGGCCTGACCACCGCGCTGATGCTGCACGCGCGCGGCATCGACGTCACGATCTACGAGCGCGCCGCCAGCGTGCGCGAGATCGGCGTCGGCATCAACGTCCTGCCGCACGCGATCCGCGAGCTCGACGACCTCGGCCTTCTGCCGGCGCTCGACGCCGTCGGCGTCCGGACCCGCGAGCTGCGCTATCTCAACCGCTACGGCCAGGAGGTGTGGCGCGAGCTGCGAGGCCTCGATGCCGGGCACGCGGTCCCGCAATTCTCGATCCATCGCGGACGGTTCCAGAACGTCCTCTTCCAGGCGGTGCTGAACCGGATGGGGGCGAAGGCGATCCGCACCGGGCGCTGCCTTGCCGGCTTCGTGCAGGACGAGGGCGGGGTTGCCGTCCACTTCACCGACAGCGCCGAGGGCGGCGCGGCGGAGACGGTGCGGGGCAGCGTGCTGGTCTG
>SKOX01000183.1 GCA_007119835.1 Paracoccaceae bacterium | reverse complement strand
CGACGGCGAAGGGCCGCGAGGCCGTCATCGATCCCGCCGCCGCGCAGGCCCAGGGCGCGCGCGCCGAGGCCGGCCGCGCCGCGCCGGCGAAGAAGACGTCGCCGAAGCCGGCCGCCGACGAGAAGCGTGGCCGCCTGAAGGGCGACGACGACCGCAGGCGCGCGGGCAAGCTCACCATTGCGAGCGCGATGGACGAAGGTGGCCGGCAGCGGTCGCTCGCGGCCCTCAAGCGCCGGCAGGAGCGCGAGAAGCGCAAGGTGGCGTCGCATTCCGGCGAGCGCGAGAAGGTCGTGCGCGACGTCAAGATCCCCGACGCGATCACCGTGCAGGAGCTCGCCAACCGCATGGCCGAGCGGTCCGCCGCCGTCGTCAAGGCGCTGTTCCAGAACGGCATCATGGCGACCCAGAACCAGACCATCGACGCCGAGACCGCCGCGCACATCGTCGAGGAGTTCGGCCACCGCGTCCAGCGCGTCTCCGAGGCCGATGTCGAGGACGTCATCGTCCAGCAGTCCGCCGAGGACGACGCCGCCAAGCTGGAGCCGCGCGCGCCGGTCGTGACCATCATGGGCCATGTCGACCACGGCAAGACGTCGCTCCTCGACAAGATCCGGCAGGCCAATGTCGTCGCCGGCGAGGCCGGCGGCATCACGCAGCACATCGGCGCCTATCAGGTGACGACGCCGGACGGCGCGAAGATCACCTTCCTCGACACGCCGGGCCACGCCGCCTTCACCTCGATGCGCGCCCGCGGCGCGCAGGTGACCGACATCGTGATCCTCGTCGTCGCCGCCGACGACAGCGTCATGCCCCAGACCGTCGAGGCGATCAGCCACGCCAAGGCGGCCGGCGTGCCGATGATCGTGGCGATCAACAAGATCGACAAGCCGGGCGCCGATCCCAACCGCGTCCGCACCCAGCTCCTCAACCACGAGGTCGTCGTCGAGGCGATGTCGGGCGACGTGCTCGACGTCGAGGTCTCCGCCATGACCGGCAAAGGCATCGACCAGCTGCTCGAGACCATTGCGCTGCAGTCCGAGGTGCTCGAGCTCAAGGCCAATCCCGACCGTCAGGCCGAGGGCGCCGTGGTCGAGGCCCAGCTCGACGTCGGCCGCGGCCCGGTTGCGACCGTGCTCGTGCAGAAGGGCACGCTGAAGCGCGGCGACATCTTCGTCGTCGGCGAGCAGTGGGGCCGTGTGCGCGCGCTCATCAACGACAAGGGCGAGCGCGTGAACGAGGCGGGGCCGTCGGAGCCCGTCGAGGTGCTCGGCCTCAACGGCACGCCCGAGGCCGGCGACGTGCTGAACGTCGTCGACAACGAGGGCCGCGCCCGCGAGATCGCCGACTACCGCGGCCGCCTTTCCCGCGAGAAGCGCGCGGCGGCCGGTGCGACCACGACGCTCGATCAGCTGCTCGCCAAGGCCAAGGCCGACGAGTCGGTCAAGGAGCTGCCGATCGTCGTCAAGGCGGACGTGCAGGGCTCGGCCGAGGCGATCATCCAGGCGATGGAGAAGATCGGCAACGAGGAGGTTCGCGTGCGCGTGCTGCATTCGGGCGTCGGCGCCATCACCGAGAGCGACATCACGCTCGCCGAGGCGTCGAAGGCGCCGGTGATCGGCTTCAACGTCCGCGCCAACGCGCCGGCGCGCGAGGCCGCGAACCAGAAGGGCGTCGAGATCCGCTACTACTCGGTGATCTACGACCTCGTCGACGACGTTAAGAAGGCCGCGACCGGCCTGCTGTCGCCGGAGGTTCGCGAGCGGTTCATCGGCTATGCCGAGATCCGCCAGGTCTTCAAGGTCACGGGCGTCGGCAAGGTGGCGGGCTGCCTCGTCACCGAGGGCGTGGCGCGCCGCGCCGCGGGCGTCCGCCTCCTGCGCGACAACGTCGTGATCCACGAGGGCCGGCTCAAGACGCTCAAGCGCTTCAAGGACGAGGTCAAGGAGGTCCAGTCCGGCCAGGAATGCGGCATGGCCTTCGAGAACTACGAGGACATCCGCGAGGGCGACGTCATCGAGATCTTCGAGACCGAGCAGGTCGCGCGCCAGCTGGCCTGATCCGGTCTCGCCGCAGATAGGAAGCGCCGGGGCGGCTCCTGCCGCGCCGGTGCTTCCTTTTCGGGTGCTGCGGTTTCAGTGGTGCTGAGCGAGCCCCGATCGTCTCGGCGCGCGGGTTCGTCAGATCGTGGCGCCGGCGCGATCCTTGGGGCCGAAAAACAGCCAGAGAACGAAGCCGACGACCGGCATCACGATCAGCACGATGATCCAGCCGGCCTTCTTGCCGGTGGAGGCGCTGCTGCGCAGGATGGTGACGATCGACCATATGTGGACGATCAGGTAGATGGGGGCGAGAATGATCTCCATGGGGTCCTGTCCTGTTGGCGGCTTGTCTGCCAACGCCCGCCGACCCGGCGCGTTCCGGACGCGGCGGGCGCCGCGGCGGTCAGACGGTTGACGCGGCGCCCTGCCGCGGGCTGGCGCGCGCGGCGCGTCGCCCATATATGGGCAGCGCGACGCGAGGGAGGGCGAATGGCCGAAGACAGGTTCCCGGGCTGGCACGGCACGACGATCGTCGCCGTCAGGCGAGGCGGCCGGGTGGTGGTCGCCGGCGACGGGCAGGTGAGCCTCGGGCAGACCGTGATCAAGGGCAGCGCCCGCAAGGTCCGCCGGATCGAGCCGGGCGGGGCGCCGATCCTCTGCGGCTTCGCCGGCTCCACAGCGGACGCTTTCAGCCTGCTCGATCGGCTGGAGAAGAAGCTCGAGGCCGCGCCCGGCCAGCTCGCCCGGGCCTGCGTCGAGCTCGCCAAGGACTGGCGGACGGACAAGTATCTGCGCAACCTCGAGGCCATGCTGATCGTGACCGACGGCCGTGATCTCTTCGTTGTGACCGGCGCGGGCGACGTGCTGGAGCCCGAGCACGACGTCGCGGCGATCGGCTCGGGCGGCAACTTCGCCCTCGCCGCCGCGCGGGCGCTGACCGAGACGGACATGGACGCCGAGGCCATCGCCCGCCGGGCGCTCCAGATCGCGGCCGAGATCTGCGTCTACACCAACGGCAACCTGACGGTGGAGAGCCTGGAGGCGCAGGCATGAAGATCGGCTTCCGGCCTTTCGGGGAGGCGGATTTCGCCCGGCTGCGTGACTGGATCGCGCGGCCGCACTGGCAGGAGTGGTGGGGCGACCCGGACGAGCAGGTCGAGGTGATCCGCGCCGACCTTCGCGAGCCCGGCTTCGCGGCCTTCATCTTCACGCTCGACGGCAGGGACGCCGGCTACATCCAGTCCTGGCAGCCCAACAGCGCCTGGGAGATCCCGATCGACGCGCCGCCCGAGGCGGCCCGCGGCATCGACCTGTCGATCGCCGAGGCGGCCGACCTCGGGCAGGGCGTCGGGCGCCGCGTCATTGCCGCCTACGTCGCGTGCCTGGCGGCAGAGGGCATCCGGCGGGTGCTGATCGATCCGCATCCAGACAACACGCGTGCGCGGCGCGCCTATGCCGCCGCCGGCTTCGTGCCCGCCGCAGAGGGCATGCGCGAGGATGGCCCGTACGTCCTGATGGTGCGGGACCTTGAGGAGAAGGTTGAGTGATGACCGAACTGACGCCGCGCGAGATCGTCTCGGAGCTCGACCGCTTCATCATCGGCCAGAAGGACGCGAAGCGTGCGGTCGCCGTGGCGCTGCGCAACCGCTGGCGGCGCAAGCAGCTTGCCGACGACATCCGCGAGGAGGTCTATCCGAAGAACATCCTGATGATTGGACCCACGGGCGTCGGCAAGACCGAGATCTCGCGCCGCCTCGCCCGCCTCGCCCGCGCGCCGTTCCTCAAGGTCGAGGCGACCAAGTTCACCGAGGTCGGCTATGTCGGCCGCGACGTCGAGCAGATCGTCCGCGACCTCGTCGACGCGTCGCTGGTCATGGTGCGCGACGCCATGCGCGAGAAGGTCAAGGCCCGCGCCCACGAGGCGGCCGAGACCCGGGTGATCGAGGCGCTGGCCGGGGAGGGCGCCCGCGACCAGACCCGCGAGATGTTCCGCCGCAAGCTGCGCGAGGGATCGCTCGACGACAAGGAGATCGAGATCGAGGTCCAGGACACCTCGAGCCCGTTTCCGATGATGGAAATCCCCGGTCAGCCGGGCGCGATGGGCGGCATCAATCTCGGCGACATCTTCGGCAAGGCGTTCGGCGGGCGCAGGACCCGGCGGCGGATGAAGGTCGCCGACAGCTACGAGCTGCTGATCGCGGAGGAGGCCGACAAGCTCCTCGACGAGGAAGTGGTCAAGCGCAGCGCAATCGAGGCGGTCGAGGAGAACGGCATCGTCTTCCTCGACGAGATCGACAAGGTCTGCGCCCGCGCCGAGACCCGCGGGGCCGATGTCTCGCGCGAGGGGGTGCAGCGCGACCTGCTGCCGCTGATCGAAGGCACCACCGTCTCGACCAAGCACGGGCCAGTGAAGACCGACCACATCCTCTTCATCGCGTCGGGCGCCTTCCACATCGCCAAGCCGTCAGACCTCCTGCCCGAGCTGCAGGGGCGCCTGCCGATCCGCGTCGAGCTGCGCGCGCTGACGGAGGGCGATTTCGTGCGGATCCTGACCGAGACCGACAACGCGCTCACGCGGCAGTACACGGCCCTGATGGGGACGGAGAACGTCACGGTCGAGTTCACCGAGGACGGGATCGCGGCGCTCGCCCGGATCGCGGCCGAAGTGAACCGCGCCGTGGAGAACATCGGCGCCCGCCGGCTCTACACGGTGATGGAGCGGGTGTTCGAGG
>SKOX01000073.1 GCA_007119835.1 Paracoccaceae bacterium | reverse complement strand
CGGGGGTGATCGGCTCGACGTAGGTGGCGTCGGCCATCTCCGGGTCGGTCATGATCGTGGCGGGGTTGGAGTTGACCAGGATCACCCGGTAGCCCTCCTCGCGCAGCGCCTTGCAGGCCTGAGCTCCGGAATAGTCGAACTCCGATGCCTGGCCGATGACGATGGGCCCCGCCCCGATGATCAGGATGGAGCGGATGTCGGTGCGTCTCGGCATGGGGTCCCCCGCGCGCAGGCCCGGGCAGGCCGCGGGGCGCGGCCGGCGGCGGGCCGGGTCCGGAAATCGCCGCGGTTATAGAGGGTGGCCGCGACGGCGCAAGGGGAAGGTGCGCCGCCGCCGACCGAAGCGGCCCCGGACCCCGCGGCGTCAGGCACGGGAACCGAACAGGCGCCGCCTCATTGTGCCCCCCACAAGCATCCGAAACCGGAGAAAGAATGATGATGATCGATCGACGGCGGCTTCTGACGGCAGGCGGCGCCTGTGCCACGCTTTCGCTCTCGGGCTGCGGCCCGGCCTTCTTCGCCGACGAGCCGGAAGAAGCGACCGTCGTGGAGATGGGTGCGACGAGCTTCATGCCGGAGACCGTCGAGATCGATGCCGGCGAGTCCGTCGAATGGCGCAACACATCGATCGCGCCGCACACGGTGACGACCGTGGCGGAGCAGGCCGAAAACCCCGGGCGGGTTCGCCTGCCGGAAGGGGCGGAACCCTTCGACTCCGGCACGATCGAGCCCGGCGGCATCTTCCGGCACCGCTTCGACGTGCCCGGCGAGTACGTCTACTTCTGCGAGCCGCACGAGGCCGAGGGCATGTGGGGCACGGTGATCGTGCGCGGGTGAGGCGCGCGACGCCGGCAGCACGGCCGCGGCCGCCGAAGCCCGCCGGTGCCAGAAGAAGAACGCCCGTGCGGCCGGATGCGGCCGCACGGGCGTCTGCTTCGAACCGCCGGGTCAGGGGACCAGGCGGTAGCCGCCCTGCTCGGTCACGAGGATCCGCGCGCGGCTCGGATCGGGCTCGATCTTCTGGCGCAGGCGATAGATGTGGGTCTCGAGCGTGTGGGTGGTGACGCCGGCGTTGTAGCCCCATACCTCGTGGAGAAGCACGTCCCGCGGCACCACCTGGGAATTCGCCCGGTAGAGGTACTTCAGGATGTTGGTCTCCTTCTCGGTGAGCCGAATCTTCTTGTCCTTCTCGTCGGTCAGGAGCTTCATCGAAGGCTTGAAGGTGTAGGGGCCGACGCCGAACACCGCGTCCTCGGACTGCTCGTGCTGGCGAAGCTGGGCGCGGATGCGCGCGAGCAGCACCGGCAGCTTGAACGGCTTCGAGACGTAGTCGTTCGCGCCGGACTCGAGCCCGAGGATCTGGTCGCTGTCGGTCACGTGGCCGGTCAGCATGATGATCGGGCACTTCACGCCCTGCTTGCGCATGAGACGGCAGAGCTCGCGGCCGTCCATGTCGGGCAGGCCGACGTCGAGGATCACCAGGTCGTAATGCTGCTCCTTGGCCTTCACGAGGCCATCCGCCCCGTTGGCCGCCTCGAAGACGTCGAACTCCTCGGTCATGACCAGCTGGTCGGCCAGGGCCTCGCGGAGATCGTCGTCGTCGTCGACCATCAGAATGCGCTTGAGATTGCTCATGGTCCTTGCCTCCTTTTTGGCCGATGTGTTGGCCGTCGGCGTCCAACGCAATATAATGTGACAAGGTTTCACGGACCCGTGCGCGTGGCGCGGGATTTGTTTCATATTTTCAACGGCCAGGGGCTCGGAGGGGAATAAAGATGGCGCTCGGCCTGACGCCGCAGGAGATGCTCGCCCGAGCGCGCGCCGACCTTCGCATGGGGGTGGCGGTGGCGCTCGTCGGCGACGGGGAGGGGGCGCTCGTCGCCGCGGCGGAGGTCGCGACCGCCGGGCGCCTCGACGATCTGAGGCGGCTCGGGCCGGCCGACCTCGCGCTGACGGCGCGGCGGGCGGGCACGCTGAAGGCGCGTGCCTATGACGGCGACCTGGCGCGGATCATCCTGCCGGACGGCTCCGACCTCGCCTGGGTCAAGGCGACCTCGGACCCGTCGGCGGATCTCGTGTTTCCGATGAAGGGGCCCTACGCGACCCGGCGGGGCGGCGAGGCGGCCCTGCACCGGGCGGCGATCGCGCTTGCCAAGCAGGCGCATCTGCTGCCGGCGGCGCTGGTCGTGCCGATGGCGCGGGAGCGCGCGGTTGCGCTCGCCGCGGAGAACGGGCTCCTGGCGCTGGAGGCGTCGCTGGTGCCGGCCGGGTTCACGCCGCGGCGGCTCGTGGAAGCGGCCGCCGCCCGCGTGCCGCTGGCGATCTCGGAGGCGGGTCGGGTGCGGGTCTTCCGCGACCTCGACGGCTCGGAGGAGCATTACGCCGTCGAGGTGGGCGCGCCGGACCGGGCGGCGCCGGTTCTCTCCCGGCTGCATTCGGCCTGCTTCACCGGCGACCTGATGGGCAGCCAGAAATGCGACTGCGGGCCGCAGCTCCGGGCCGCGCTCGCCCAGATCGGGGCGGCGGGATCGGGCGTGCTGCTCTACCTCAACCAGGAGGGCCGCGGCATCGGGCTCGCCAACAAGATGCGGGCCTATTCTCTGCAGGACCAGGGCTTCGACACCGTGGAGGCCAACCACCGCCTCGGCTTCGAGGACGACGAGCGCGACTTCCGCCTCGGCGCCGACATCCTGACCGCGATGGGCTTCCGGGCGGTGCGGCTGATGACCAACAACCCGGCGAAGGTCGCGATGATGGAGACCTGCGGCCTCACCGTGACCGAGCGGGTGCCGCTCAAGGTGGGGGCGACGGCGCACAACATAGGCTATCTCAGGACCAAGGCCGCCAAGAGCGGGCATCTGCTGTGAGCGGCGCCGCCGCGCCCTTGCGCCGACCGTTCGCGACCCTCGCGGCGGGAGGCGCCGCGAGGGTCGCAATGCGCCGGAGCGGTCAGCTCAGCTGCGATCCGGTCGAAGTCTCGGCGATCACCGCGCGGCGATAGAGGTGCCAGGTCGCGTGGCCGAGCACCGGGAAGACGACGATCAGCCCGAGAAAGACCGGCACCGAAGCGAGCAGGATGCTGCCGGCGACGAACAAGCCCCAGACGAGGATCGGCCCGGGATTGGCCGCGGTGACCCGCACCGAGGTCAGCACCGCCGATGTCAGCGTCGCGTCCCGGTCGAGCAGGAAGGGAAAGGACACGACGCTGATCGCGAGCACCAGGAACGCGAAGGCGGCGCCGACGATCAGGCCGACCACGATCATGCCCCAGCCGGCCGCCGTCGCGAACACCTGGCCCAGGAAGACATCCAGCGAGGCCGGCGGGTACGGCCCGAAGAAGGCATGGTAGATGCCTTGCGCCGCCGCGATCCAGATGCCGAAGATGACGAGCAGCATGACGCCGAGAAGAAAGATCGCGCCGAAGGTGGGGGTCCGGACGATACCCAGGGCGCTGATCCACCCGGTCTCCTTTCCGGCTTCCCGCCGCCGGCTCATCTCGTAGAGCCCGACCGCTGCCACCGGCCCGATCAGCGTGAAGCCGTAGATCACCGGGAAGATCAGCGGCAACAGGGCACGATCCATCGCCATGGCGACGAGGCCGATCCCGATCAGCGGGTAGACGACGACCAGAAACACGGCGTCGCTCCGGAAATGCAGGAAATCGTCGAAGCCCGCCCGCACGGCCGCGGCGAGGTCCTCCAGCCTGATCTTGCGCACGGCGGGAAGCGGCCCGGCCTCGGACAGCCCACCCATGTGATCGGCCACGCCGGCAAGATGCTGGCTCGCTTCGCGGAGCGTGTAGACGCTCCAGGTCAGTGGATCCCTGATCGTCTTAGACATGGCCCGGCCCTCACGCTATCGCGGGCAAAGGCTGCACTCCGGTCCGTCACGGGCCGCGGCAACCTCTGCCCGCACCCAGTCGGCACTGTCGAACCACTTAGTTAGGTCGCTTCGCCGATCGATACAACGGAAGCCTTCGCCCGCACCGCGATGCTGGGCGACACCGCCTGCGACTTCTGCCGAGCATGCGCGTTGCCACTCCCCGCCCGCCGCGCTAGGCTCGTTTCGCCTCTTGCATATGCCTGTGCATGGGCTGGGCATCGGCACCCTACTGTCGGCACTGCGGTAAGTCCCCTCGCTCGAGTTCGCCATGATCGCCTTCGACCACTGCGTCATCCACGTCTCGGACTGGGAGCGGTCGAACGCCTTCTACCACGACGTGCTGAAGGCCGAGGTCGTGGAGAACGGCGCGGGCGGCTTCGCCTACCGCTTCGGGCCGGTGCAGCTCAACTGTCACGGGCCGGGCGCGATCGGCGAGCCGCGGGCGCAGGCGCCGGTGATGCCGGGCGGCAGCGACCTCTGCTTCGAGTGGCAGGGACCGATCGCCACCGCCGTCTCGCATCTCGCCTCCCACGGGATCGCGCCCGAGCTTGGCCCCGTGGTGCGGTTCGGGGCGAAGGGGCGCGGCTCGAGCGTCTACTTCCGCGATCCCGACGGCTCGCTCCTCGAGTTCATCTCCTACCGCTGAGCACAGCCCGCGATGACGCCGCGCCCGGAGGATCTCGTCGTCACCCGCTGGCAGGCGCGCTTCGGCGGCCGGACCTTCCCGGTCTCGGTCGGCCGCGGCGGCATCGGCGAGAAGGCGCGCGAGGGCGACGGCGTGACGCCGCTGGGCGCGCACCGGATCGAGGCGGTGCTGAGCCGCGCCGACCGGCCGGGGCGGGTCCGGGGGCGACCGATCGGGCCACGGGACGGCTGGTCGGACGATCCCGCCGATCCCGCCTACAACGGGCCGGTG
>SKOX01000483.1 GCA_007119835.1 Paracoccaceae bacterium | reverse complement strand
GTCGGGATCCTCGGCACAGGCCGCGGCCTCGGCGAGGGGGTCGGGCGCGGGCCGGAGCGCGACGCCGAGGCCGACGCCGCCGGCGAGGCCGCCGAAGGCCAGCACGAGGGGGAGGAGGAGCTTCATCGGCCTTCCTTCAGAAGGGCAGCAGCATGTCGGTGATCTGCTGGCCGATCCGCGGCTGCTGCACGTCGCTGATATGCCCGCGGCCGCCATAGGCGATGCGCGCGCCCGCGATCTTGTCGTAGCGGATCTCGTTGTGGCGCGAGATGTCCTCGGGCCGGACGATGCCGGTGATCTGCAGGTCCCTGAGCTCGTTGTTCACCCGCACCTCCTGGTCGCCCTGGATGACGAAGTGGCCGTTCGGCAGCACGTCGATGACGGTGGCCGCGAGCCTGAGCGTCAGCCGCTCGTTTCTCCGCACGCTGCCCGAACCGCGGGTCTGCGAGCGCGAGCCGACGTCGACCGCCGGGTCGAGGGCGTCCGCCGAGCCGAGGCGCCGCGGCAGGCTGTTCTGGGCGCCGAAGAGCGCGCCCATCGACATGTTCTCGCTGCCTTGGCGCGAGCGTTCGGTCGAGTTGCGGATCTCGGCCTGGTCGTCGATCTCGATGACGATGGTCATGATGTCGCCGCGCCCCCGCGCCCGCTTGTCGCCGAGCAGGCCCTGCGGGCCGGAACTCCACAGCGAAGCCTGCTGATAGGCGAAGCGCGCGGGCTGGGGCGGCGGCACGGCGATCGCCGCCCGCTCGGGCGTCACGATCGCGCGGGGGTCGGTGTTCTGCCCGGTGGTCGTCATCGACGGCGCCCGGCCGAGATGGTCGAGCCGGCCGGAGCAGCCCGAGACGACGAGGGCCACGAGCGCCATGCCTGCGAGGGTCTTCAGCTTCATCGTCCTACCTCGATCACGCCGGAACCGCGGACGAGGCCGGTGACGACCTGCCGCGAGGTGAGGTTCATGACCCGCACGAACTCGCCGGGGCCGGCGCGGTCGAGTGCGCGGCCCTCGGCCATGATATTGAGCGGGCCCTCGGTGTAGACCATGCGCACGATCTGGTTGCGCTCGACGACGGCCGGCGTGCCGAGCTGGTCGGGCCGGATCGGCCGGCCGGGGTAGAGCGTCACCCGCGCCTCGCGGCCGACCGCCTGCTCGAGCGATGCGAGCGCGCCGGGGGTCGCGGCCTCGTCGAGGGTCACGTCGTCGCCCGCGATCACCGTCTGCGCCCGCAGGACGCGGGTCGGCACGACGGTCTGGGCGGCCGCGATCTCGGGCAGGATCAGGAGGGCGGCGAGGGCGACGGCGCGCAGCATCAGCGGATGTTCGTCGTCGCGCCGAGCATCTGGTCGGCCGAGGTGATGACCTTGGAATTGAGCTCGTAGCCGCGCTGGGCCTCGATGAGCTGGGTGAGCTCGCGCACGGCGTCGACGCTCGAGCTCTCGAGCCAGCCCTGGCGGAAGGTGCCGCGGCCGTCGACGCCGGCGTCGCCGATGTTCGGCTGGCCGGAGGCCTCGGTCTCGCGGTAGAGGTTCGAGCCCATCGCCTCGAGGCCCTTTTCGTTGGCGAAGGTGGCGAGCCCGAACTGGCCGAGGAGCTGCGCCTCGATCTGGTCGGCGAAGTAGACCCAGACCTCGCCGTCGGCGTTGATGGTGATGTCGCGCACGTCTTCGGGGATGGTGATCTCGGGCACGACCGGGAAGCCGTCCGAGGTGACGATCAGCCCCTCGCCGCTGCGCTTCAGCGCGCCGTCGCGGGTCCAGGCGGGCTCGCCGTTCGGCAGCACGATCTCGAGGTAGCCCGCCCCCTCGATCGCGAGGTCGAGCGCGCCGCCGGTCTCGGCGAGCGCGCCCTGGGCGACCTGCATCGAGACGGCCGACGCCCGGACGCCGAGGCCGAGCTGCACCCCCGCGGGCAGCACGGCGCCGTCGGCGGAGTTGATCGTGCCGGGGCGCTGGATCTGCTGGTAGTGCAGGTCGGCGAACTCGGCGCGGCGGGCGTTGTAGGCGGTGGTGTTCATGTTGGCGAGGTTGTGGGAGATCACCTCGACCCGCATCTGCTGGGCGGCCATGCCGGTCGCCGCGATGTTCAGTGCTCGCATGTCGCTCTCCTAAGGGGTCAGGCGCTGAGAGGGGTCAGGCGCGGACGCCGATGGTGCGGACGACGAGGCGGATGCGCTCGTCCTCCTGGTCCATCAGCTTCTGGCCGTATTCGTAGGCCCGCTGCACCGCGATCATCCGGGTCATCTCGGCGACCGCGTTGACGTTCGACTGCTCGAGGAAGCCCTGCACGAGGCGGCCTCCCTCCATCGGCATCGGCTCGGCCTCATAGCGGAAGAGCGTGCCGGTCTCGCGGAAGAGCTTCGTCGCGTCCTCCACTGTGACGAGGCCGATCAACGCCGCGGGCTCGCCGTCGACGCTGAGCGTGCCGTCGGAAGCGACGGAGATCGCCTGCGCCTCGAAGGGGATCAGGATCGGGCCGCCGCCCTCGTCGAGCAGCGGGTGGCCGTCCATGGCCACCACCTCGCCCTCGCCGTTGCGGGTGAAGGCACCCGCTCGGGTCAGCCGTTCGCCGCCAGGCGTCAGCACCCGGAAGAAGCCCTCACCCTCGATGGCGAGGTCGAGCGCGCCGCCGGTCTGCACCAGCGCACCCTGCCCCGCATCCGTCCAGCGCCCGCGCGCCTCGGTCATCGCCACTGCGCCGCCCTCGAGGGGCAGCATCCTGAGGTGCTCGGCGAAGAGCACGCCCTCGCGCCGGAAGCCGGTGGTGGACAGGTTCGCGATGTTGTTCGCGACCGACTGCATCTCCTTCAGGAGCCCCGACTGGCGCGTCAGCGCGACATAGCCCGCGAGGTTCATGCTGGGACTCCCTTCACCCGTTTACGCAACCGACACCGGCGAGCCTTGCCGGCGTTAGGTAAAGGCGGCGATAACGCGCCGCCGGTTCAGCTTGCGATCACCATCGGGATGATCGTGGTCTCCCAGAACTGCACCAGGGCCTGGCCCGAGAAGCTCATCGTCGCCCAGAACGCCAGCGCGATCGCCGCGACCTTGGGCACGAAGGTGAGCGTCATCTCCTGCACCGAGGTCAGCGCCTGGAGCAGGCCCACCGTGAGACCAGCGGCCAGCGCCACGGTGAGAACCGGCAGCGAGATGATGAACGCAACCCACAGCGCCTGGCGCAGCAGGTCGAGGAGCAAAGCCTCGGTCATCACACCGGCATCCGCAGGATTTCCTGGTAGGCCTCCACCACCTTGTCGCGGATTGCCACCGCCGTCTGCACCGCGAGTTCGGTTTGGGCGAGGGCCTGGACGACCGAGTGCGGGTCGGCGCGCCCGGCGAGGCCTGCGGTCACGGTCTCCTCGCCCGCGCGCATCGCCTCGAAGAAGTCGGAGGCCATCGTCTCGAACGGGCGGCCGGCAGCGCCTTCCGCGGGCTGCGCCGCTGCGAGGGCGCGGCTGTAGGCCTGGCTTGCGAAGGTCGCGTTGATCTGCATGCGGGATTCTCCCTTGACGCGTTAATCCGTGCGGCCTCAGCGCCGCAGAAGGTCGAGGATCGAGGCCGCCATCTGGCGTGCCTGGTCGAACATGCGCAGGTTGGCCTCGTAGGAGCGTCCGGCCTCGCGGGCGTCGGCGATCTCGACGACGAGGTTGACGTTGGAGCTCTGGAAGTAGCCATCCGGCCCGGCGAGGGGGTGGCTCGGGTCGTGGACGCGGGTGAGCTCGGCCTGCGACAGCCGCACCGGGCCCGTAGCCACGGCGCGCGGGTCGCGCGGCGAGAAGGTCTCCTCGAAGCTCACCGTCTTGCGCCGGTAGCCGGGCGTGTCGGCGTTGGCGATGTTCTCGGTCGAGAGGCGCAGGCGCGCCGCCTGGGCCTGCATGCCCGAGGAAGCCGCGTTCATCGCGGAGGCGAAGTCGCTCATGGGGTCGGGCTCCTCTTAGCGGCCGCGGCCGAGGCCGGCGCGCAGGATGTCGAGGCTCTTGCCGTAGACGCCGAGCGCGAGGTCGTGGGCATGGCGGGCATCGGCCGCGCGCATCATCTGGTCCTCGAGGCTCACGGTGTTGCCGTTGGGCTGAGCCGCGCCGAAGGCTGCGACCTCGCGGCTCTCGAAGCCGCGCGGGTCGGCGCCGAAGGCCACGTGCCCCGCCCGGGTCGTCCGCGCCACGAAGGGCGCCCCGGGCGCGAGCGATTCGGAGAAGTCGGCAAGGTCCCGGGCGCGGTAGCCCGGCGTGTCGGCATGGGCGACATTCTCGGCGATCACTCCCTGCCGCTGGCTGGCATGCGCGGCGAGACGACTCGCGAGGTCGAGAACGGAAAGTTTCAGGTCCATCAGGGATTCTCCCGAGGGGTGATGGCTTGAACCCGGACTTAACCAACGGCCGTTGAGAAAGCGTAACCGAAGGCGATGGTTATGGAGGCCCGATGCCCAACCCGTTCTCCGCACTCGCGGCCGAACTCGACCGCGTCGCCAACCACCGCCGGATCGGGCGGGTCGCCGCCGTCAGCGAGGCGGCGCTCGATCTCGCCGGGCTCACCCATCAGGCCCGGATCGGCGACGGCGTCTCGGTCGCCACTGCAACCGGGCCGCTCGACGGCGAGATCGTGGCGATCGCCGAGCGTCACGTCCGCGCCATGACCTACGGGCCGTCGGACGGCATCTCGGTCGGCGCCCGGGTCACACTGGAGCGGCGCGACGGCATCCATCCCGGCCGCCACTGGATCGGCCGCATCGTCGACGCCTTCGGCCGGCCGCTCGACGGTCGCCCGCTCGCCCCCGGCGCCGCGACCTCTCCCCTGCGCCGCCCGCCGCC
>SKOX01000389.1 GCA_007119835.1 Paracoccaceae bacterium | reverse complement strand
TGTTCCGACGATCCTGGGCGAGCGGCCCGCCCGGAAGGGGCGGGCCCTGGCCGCGGCTACTGCAGCAGCTCGGTCCAGATCTGGGTGTAGATCTGGTTCACCTCCGCGGGGCAGGTGACGGAGAAGCGCGCGGCGTCCTCCAGCCCCTCGGGGATGGCGATCTCCGGCGCACCGCGCATCTCCTCGTCCATGAACGCGTCGGCGCCGGTCACGCCATTGGCGTAGCGCGCGAAGTTGGAAATCAGCGCCGCGTTCTCCGGCTCCAGCACGAAGTCGAGGAACTGCATCGCCGCCTCGGGATTCCGCGCGTCGGCAAGCACCATCGCGTTGTCCATCCAGACGGGGTAGCCGGTCTGCGGATAGCCGTACTTCAGGTCCGGGTTCTGCAGCCGCGCCCGCATCGAGGCGCCGTTCCAGTAGATCCCGGCCGCGATGTCGCCGGCGGCGTAGCGGTCGACCGTGCCGTAGTCGAGCGCCATCCAGTGCTCCTTGGCTTCGACCAGCATGTCGCGGACCTCGCGCAGGAGCTCCATGTCGTCGGTGCACATCTCGCCGCCGCGGTAGCGGATCGCGAGGTGCATGACGTCGGTCATCTCCGGGATCACGTTGATCCGCCCGCGCAGCGCCTCCGGCGGGTCGAAGATCAACCCGGCGTCGTGCACGTCGCCGTCATAGACGCCGGTGTTGACGATGACGCCCGTCGTGCCCCAGGCCCAGGGGATCGAATATTCGCGGCCCGGATCGAAGGGCACGTCGACCCACTGCGGCTCGATGTTGGCGATGTTGGGCATCGCATCGTGGTCGAGCGGCTGGACGAGGCCCTCGGCGACCCAGATCGGCACGTAGTTGTTCGACGGCACGACGATGTCGAAGCCGTGCCCGCCGGCGCGCACCTGGGTGATCGCGGTGTCGTTGGAGTCGAAGTCGGTGACGGTGACGCGGATGCCGGTCTCCGCCTCGAAGCGCTCGATGAGCTCGGGCGGCGTGTAGTTGCCCCAGTTGTAGAGGTTGAGCTGCCCCTGCGCCGCCGCCCCGGCCGTCGAGGCGAGAAGCACGCCCAGGGCCCTCATGGTTGTCCGCATCATCGTCGTTTCTCCTTGCTGGCTCGCGTGAAAGTCAGGGGCGCCGCCGCGACAGGATGAAGAACACCGTCACGGCGAGCACGGAAAGCATCAGGAAGACGGTGGCGATCGCGTTCAGCTCCGGCGTCACCTGCCGCCGGAGCTGGCCAAGCATCCAGGTGGGCAGGGTGTCCTGGCCGGCGGCCTTGACGAACTCGGTGATCACCACCGTGTCGAGCGAGATCACGAAGGCAAGCATGAACCCGGCGACGATCCCCGGCAGGAGCAGCGGCAGCGTCACGGTCCGGAAGACCTGCCAGGGGGAGGCGTAGAGGTCGGCCGCCGCGCGCTCGAGCGTGAGGTCCATCGTCTCGAGCCGCGCCCGGATCGGCAGGTAGGCGAACGGGATGCAGAACGCCGTGTGGGCCAGAACCAGATAGCCCATGCCGTAGTAGCCGGTCTGCACCCGGATGGCGGCGAAGACGATGAGGAGGGCGACGCCGGTGACGATCTCGGGCACCATCAGCGGCTGGTTGATCAGGGCGTAGATCATCGTCTGGCCTTTGAAGCGCGAGGTGCGCGTCGTCGCGAGGGCCGCCATGGTCGCGAGCGTCGTCGCGAGCCCCGCCGCGACCGTGGCGAGCCAGAGCGAGCGCCAGGCGACGTCGCGGACCTGCGCGTTGCGAAAGGCGGTCTCGTACCAGTGCAGCGAGAACCCGCCCCAGCGCGACAGCGAGGCGGCCTCGTTGAAGGAGAACACCACCAGCGTCACGATCGGCAGGTAGAGCAGGAAGAAGGTCAGCGCCGCCACCACCCCGAATCCGGGGATCCGGGCGATGGAGAAGCCCCGCTCACGCACGGCGCGGGTCCTCGTCCTTGGAGGCGAAGCGGAGGTAGACGAAGAGCGCGAAAAGCACGATCACCAGAAGCGTCACCGCCAGCGCCGCGCCGAGCGGCCAGTTCCGCCCCTGCCCGAACTGCAGCTCGATCAGGTTGGCGAGCATCAGGTTGCGCCCGCCGCCGAGTACGCGGGGCGTGACGTAGGCGCCGATCGACGGGATGAAGACCAGGATCGAGCCCGCGATCAGCCCGGGCTTCACCAGCGGCAGCACGACGTGCCAGAGCACCCGCACCCGGCTCGCATAGAGGTCGTAGGCCGCCTCGAGCAGCCGCGGGTCGAGCCGGTCCATCGCCGCATAAAGCGGCAGCACCATCAGCGGCAGGAAGACGTAGGCCATGCCGACGAGGATCGCGAAATCGGTGTAGAGCATCTGGATCGGCGCCTGGATCAGCCCCAGGGCCATCAGGACCGAATTCACCAGCCCTTCGTTGCGGATCACCTCCTGGATCGCGAAGGTCCGGATGAGAAGGTTGGTCCAGAACGGGATGGTGATCACGAAGAGCCACACCGCCCGGGTCCGCTCCGGCCGGTTGGCAATGAACCATGCCGTCGGGAAGCCGAGCAGCGCGCAGATCACGGTGGTCTGGAAGGCGAGGCTGACCGATCGCCAGAAGATCGAGGCATGGGCGTGATTCAGCCGCACCGTCTCCGGATCGAAGATGTCGCGGGCGAAGAACACCCGGAACCAGCCCTCGGCAGAGAGCTCCCAGCGCACGCCGCCGAAAGTCCCCGGCGTCAGGAAGGAGTAGGCGAGGACGACCAGGAGCGGCCCCGACGCTGCCAGCACCAGCACGACGAGCGCCGGCGCCAGCAGAAGCCAGCGCCGCCGCCCCGCCGCAAGCGCCGCCGCCGCCTCGGCGTCCGGCGGCGCCGCGTCCGCCTGCAGCCGCTCGCGAACCGTCGTCACCACGGGCTCCCGCCGAACCGGCGTGCCGCACGAACGGCGCCTTCCGGCGCGGCCGCCGATGCCCCGCCGTGCCGGGGGAAAAGCAGCCCGCCGCATCTCATGGCCGCAGGACCCGGAGGCCACTCTCGGCAATGCGGATCGTGACCGCGGCGCCCGGCTCCGGCGCGTGGTCGCCGGCCATGTTCTGACGTCGAAGCGTGAAGCGCCCGCCGGTGTCGAGCCGGACGTGGAGATGGGTGTCGGTGCCGAAGTAGACCGCCTCCTCCACCACGCCCACCAGCTCACCGTCCTCGGCGAGCGCGGCATGCTCGGGCCTGACCACCACCGTAACCCGCCCCCCCGCCACCGGCGCCAACCCCTCCGGCACGCTCGCCGCGCGCACCGCGCCCGACGGCAGCCGCACCGTGGCAGCGTCGCCGACCGAGCGCACCACCACCGCCTCCAGGAAGTTGGTGTCGCCGATGAAGTCGGCGACGAAGCGATCGGCCGGCCGGTCGTAGATCGCCCGTGGCGAGCCCACCTGCAGGATGCGCCCCCGGTCCATCACCGCGATGCGGTCGGACATCGTCAGCGCCTCCTCCTGGTCGTGGGTGACGAAGACGAAGGTGATCCCGGTCTCGGCCTGCAGCCGCTTCAGCTCGCCCTGCATCTCCTTGCGGAGCTTGAGGTCGAGCGCCGACAGCGGCTCGTCGAGCAGCAGCACCCGCGGACGCGGCGCCAGCGCGCGCGCGAGCGCCACGCGCTGCTGCTGGCCGCCGGAGATCGCCGCCGGCCGACGGTTCGCCATCGGCTCCATCCGCACCAGCCGCAGCATCTCCGCGACCTTGGCCTCCACCTCTCGCCGCGGACGCCCGAGCATCCGCAGCCCGAAGCCGATGTTCTCGGCCGCCGTCATGTGCGGGAAGAGGGCATAGCTCTGGAACACCGTGTTGACCGGCCGCCGGTTCGGCCCGAGGCCCGCCACGTCGCGCCCGTCGATACGGATCGCACCGCGGGTCGGCTGCTCGAACCCTGCGATCATGCGCAGGAGCGTTGTCTTGCCGCAGCCCGAAGGCCCCAGCAGCGTGAAGAACTCGCCGCGGCGGACGGTGAGGTTCACCTCGTCGAGGGCGCGTGCCGCCTCGCTGCCGCGGCCGAAGACCTTGGTCAGCCCGACGATCTCGATCTCGGCCGTGCCGCCGGCCGCCGCTCCGTCCCGCCGCGCGCGGGTCTCCACGTCAGCCGTCCCGTCCGCGGCCAATGGCCCTTCTCCTCGCAGGCAAGCTGTGGAAACTATTGCGATTGCGCCATAGGTTTGCAAACCCTTTCTCCCGCACCGGGCAGGGGCCACATCGATCGTCGAGGCGAGGCCGAATGACGATACCGAACCTGATCACCGTCTTCCGGTTCATTCTGGTTCCGATCGTGATCGTGATGATCCTTCGGGAGGAATGGGGCTGGGCCCTGGCGCTGTTCGCGCTCGCCGGCATCTCCGACGGCCTCGACGGCTACATTGCGCGACGGCTCGACATGCGAAGTGATCTCGGCGCGGCGATCGATCCGCTGGCCGACAAGGTGCTGCTCGTCTCGATCTACATCACCCTCGCGATCATCGAGGTCATCCCGGCCTGGCTCGCGATCATCGTCGTCTCGCGCGACGTCATGATCGTGATGGCGTTCATGGTGTCGTGGATGCTGGCGCGGCCGATGGCGGTGAAGCCGCTTTTCCTGAGCAAGGTGAACACCGCGCTGCAGATCGCCTTCGCCGTCCTCGTGCTCGGCGGCCTGGCCTTCGCCCTGAACCTCGGCAACCTCCCCGACCTCTTCGCGATCCTCATCGTCTTGCTGACCATCGTGACGGCGGGTCTCTATGTCCGGCGCTGGCTCAGGCACATGTCGCCGTGAGAGGGTCGCAGGCGGCGGGGACGCCGCTTGCGCTGGCGTCGCCAATCCATCGGCCAG
>SKOX01000062.1 GCA_007119835.1 Paracoccaceae bacterium | reverse complement strand
GTCTACGAAAAGACCGTGCCGGGCTTCGCCATCCTCTTCACCATGCTCTCCGTGGAGAAGATCGGCACCTCCGCGATCCAGAGCCGCGCCTGCGCCGGCGTGGCGGGCGGCACCTACCTCTTCGCGCTGCCGGGGTCGCCGTCGGCCTGCCGCGACGCCTGGGACGGCATCCTAGCGGCGCAGTTCGACTACCGGCACCGGCCGTGCAACTTCGTGGAGATCATGCCGCGGCTCGACGAGCACCGGCGGCGCAAGTGATCGACGCGGGGCGCGCCGTGGTTCAGTCCGGCGCCCGGCAGCCCTCGATCTCGACCGTGCGGACCGGGTCGATCAGGGTGACGCGTAGACCGCTGCGGTCGAGGGCGAAGCCGGCGAGGCCTGGAGCCTCGACGGGCGCCTCGGCGGTGACGACGGCGCCGATCGTCTCGGCGCTGGTCTCTCCGATCCAGATGTCGCGCGGCCGCGCGACCTCGATCACCGCGACCTGGGGCAGGCCCGGGGCGCGGGCAAGCTGGACCGTCGCCGCCACCGCGTGGCCGCGCCCGTTCGGCGCGAGCCGGCAGGTCGTGTCCAGCACGCCCGCCTCGCCCGCGCGGAAGGCCCGGCGCGCGAGCGCATCCTCGATGTCCTGCCGGCCGTGGCGCTGCGTGGCTTCCGGCACAAGGCGGCCCGAGACGCGCGACTCGGCCGGGATGCAGACGTCCTTGCACACGCCGTAGCTCAGCGTCAGGCGCAGGTCGATCGGCGCCCCGGGTGTTGCGGGCGTGAGCACGATCGGCAGGACCACCCGGTCGTGGTAGCCGATCGTGCGGAAGCCGAAGATCTCGAACACCTCCGGATGCGGCCACTCGATCCGGGCGTCGCGCAGGTTGGTCGAGCCCGACCAGTCGAAGCGCGGCGCGATCCCGGCCGCTCCCGGAACCCGCCAGTAGGTGTGCCAGCCGGGTTCGAGCACGATCTCGAGGCCGGCGACGTGGCGCGCATCCTCGCGCCAGCCGTGGAGGAGCCGCACCTCGGCCGGGGCGGCGAATAGCGCCGCGGCTGGCAGCAGCAGGGCCAACAGGGCCGAGAGGAGGAAAAGAGGGCGGCGCATTGCCGCGTAAGGTATAGTCGTGGTGCGCGGGTGGCGGGAAGTCACGATGCGGCGAGGCGCCGCGCAGCGGCCGGGCGCGCGGCTCACGCAGCGTTCCGCTTGTATTCCGGCGATTTCGGCATCACCTTCGAGGCATGGCTGTGGACGATGCCCCTTTCCTGGACGGCAAGCTTCTCATCGCGATGCCGGGCATGGGCGATCCGCGCTTCGATCGCGCGGTCATCTTCCTCTGTGCGCACTCTGCCGAGGGGGCGATGGGGCTGATCGTGAACAAGCCTGCCGCCGACCTGCGGGTGAAGGACCTCCTCGCGCAGCTCTCGATCGAGATGAGCGCGCCGCCATCCGATGCGCGGGTGCATTTTGGCGGGCCGGTGGAGCATGGCCGCGGCTTCGTGCTGCATTCGGCCGAATACGGCGTCGAGGATTCGACGCTGCGGGTCTCGCCTGCCTTCGCAATGACGGCAACGGTCGACATCCTCCAGGACATGGCCAAGGGGATGGGGCCGCGAAAGGCGCTGCTCGCGCTGGGCTATTCCGGCTGGGGCCCGGGGCAGCTCGAGAGCGAGATCCAGGCGAACGGCTGGCTGACCGCCGCGGCCGCGCCTGCGATCGTCTTCGACGCGCCCGACGCCGGAAAGTGGGAGGCCGCGCTCAAGAGCCTCAACATCGACCCGCTGCTGCTGTCGGCGGGCGGCGGGCGGGCCTGACGGAGCCGGGCCGGGCTCAACGCCAGGCCCGCGGCCCCGGCAGGAGTTCGGTCGGGCGCAGCCCGTCCAGTCGGTGCGCGCCGTAGGCATCGACCACGACGCGGTCGAGCGCCGCGATCGTTTCGATCGCAAGGCGGCTGCCGTCGCGCACGCCGTCGATGAGCCAGACATTCGCCTCCGGTCGCGTGCGCTCCGGGTCGGAGGCGGCGCGCGCGGCGCGCATGCGATCCTCGGCGCGCGCGACCATCGCCAGCATCTGGTAGAAGGTGTGGATGCTCATCCGGGCCTCGACCGAGGAGCAGTTGCCGAGATCGTCGAGCAGGAGGCCGGGAATGACGATCGCGTCCGGCTCGTCCAGGACGCCCTTGAGGCACCAAGCCTGGGCCGGCTCGAGCGCCACGTCGTAGCGGTCGATGCAGGCAGCGGGCGTATCCGAGTTCGCCTCGCCGGCGGACAAACCGTGCTGGGGCTCCATGATCCCATCTCCCCTCTGGCGCGCGGCACGTCGCCGGCGTTGCTGCACTTTCCGGCACAATGGCGAAAAAGGCGTGAACGGCGCGCGGCCGCGCGCTGGAATGGGACCGGCGCGCGGCCGCGCGCTGGCAGAAGGCGTGATCGCCGGGCGGCCGCGGCGGGCGGGGCGCCGCGAGCGGCGGAACGCTTCGGGCGGGTGATCGCTTACCCCGGTGCGGGCGAAAGGAGGTCTCGCGGCGATGGCGCAGGAGCCGAGCGAGCGATATTCACCGGAGCCGAACCGGCTGGAGACGACCGCGGCGGCGTATCTCGGCCGGTACGCGCAGACGGCGGGGGAGGGTGGCCGCGACCATGCGGAGGCGCTCCGGCACACCACCCGGTGGGCCGTCGGCTGCGCCGTCGCGGCGGGGATCATCTCCGGCGGGATCATCGGCGGCAGCGAGATCTGGCTCCGGCAGGTGGTCTTCGACGGCATGGAGGACGTGGACTTCTGGGAGCAGCTGCCGTGGTGGATCGGCTGGTTCGCGATCGCCGGCGTCGTCAGCGCGATCGAGATCGGCTTTCTCTACTGGGTCTCGGTCAAGGGCATCGCACGCATCGTCGAGACCTCGAACATCAGCCTCGGCGACCGCGGCTATTCCGCGCTCTTCGGACGCGGCCTGGCGCGGGCGGCGCTCGAATTTCCCAATCCGCGGGTCACGATCTTCGGGATCGACCCCTACGCCTATGTCTCGAAGTGGCGGCTGCTGGCGCGGAACGTCGCCTACAAGATGAAGGTCGGGGTCACGAGCTTCGTGCTCAGGGTATTCCTGCGCAGGGTGGCGGCACGGATGGCGGTGCGCGGCCTGGTGCCGCTGATGGCCGGGCCGCTCTACGCGGTCTGGAACGCGATCATCGTGTGGCGGATCATCAACGAGGCGCGGATCCGGGCCTACGGGCCGGCGGCGGTCGATCAGATGCTCGACCGCTGCCTCGAGGAGGACGGCGAGGGTGCGACGCTCGGGGAGACGGGACGCGAGGTGCTGCTGCACGGGGCGGGCGAGCTCACGGCCCGGGCCGGCGACGCGCACCCGAACTACGTCTATCTGATCGGGCAGCTTAAGGACCGGCTCGATATCGACCCCGAGGAGATCGAGATCGACTGGCCGGCGCAGCGGGACCGGTTCGGAGAGCTCGATGAGGCAGACCGCCGGCAGGTTCTCGCGATGCTGACGCTGGCCGCGGTCATCGGCAGCCGGGTGCAGAGCAGGCAGCGCGAACTGATCGACGAGGCCTACTGGGCCTGCGGCCTCCGTCGCGCGCCCAAGGCATTCAAGCGCCTGCGGCAACAGCTCAAGGACGGCCGGCTCGTGGTGCCCGAGGTGCTGTCCGAGGCCGCTAGGCCGCTGCGCGATGCCGCCTGATACCGGCGAGCCTTTGTTGACCGCTGAGCGTCCACGTTCGGACACGCGGCAAGGACCTGTCGCAAGTGGAGAGTAGGGTCACTGGCGACCAGTGGCGTCACCCGCTCGACGCCAGGAGGGGGGAGGCTCGCATACAGCGATGCGCGTCAAGCCGCGGTTATCGTTGGGCTATTCCGGCGGCCGGGCCTCGCCTCCGGCCGTCGGCCGCACCGGATCCCTCTGGCGCGTCGTAGCCCGCGGCGCGGCGCAGCAGGGTCGCGATGGCGGCGCCGGTGGCGACGCCGGCCATGTTCACGGCCGCGTCGAAGACGGCGCCAGAGCGCCCGAAATGCGGCTGCAGGATCTCGATAACCCCGCCCCAGCCGGCGATCAGCAGGAGCAGGAGCGGCCAGCGCCGCGGCCGGGCGAGGGCTGCGGGCAGCGCGAGCATGGCATAGGCGATGAAGTGGTGGACCTTGAAGCTCAAGGCCGCCGAAGGGATCGGCAGCTCCGGCATGGGGCGGAGGCTCAGCACCGTCACCGCCACGACGAGCGCGACCGTCGCGAACGGCCAGAGGCGCTCGTTGAGGGCGATGATCCAGGCCATGCGGCCGGAAGTAGGCGTGCCGGTTCCCGGCCGCAAGGGGCCCGGTCCGCGGCGGGTCTCATGTACGGCCGGGTCCCGGATGGCCGCCGGCGAGCGGCAGCAGGATGCCTCCCGACTGGGCCCGCGCTGCGGCGAGCGCCCGTTCCGCGCCATGGGGTGCGTTGACGAGCAGGAGGCCCGAGCCGGTCATGCCGGTCCTTGCGCCGGCGATGGCGACCTCGTCGCGCCGGGCCCGCAGGCCGCGGAGACCGGCGACAAGCTCCGTGTGACGTCCGGCCGCGAGCAGCGGGTACCACACGAGGACGACCGCCTCCGGCCATCGGGCGAGCAGCCGGCGGACGAAGGTCGCGGCCGCGGGATACTCGGCCTTCACCTCGTAGGACGGATCGACGAGGACGAGGCCGCGGCGCGGGTCGGGCGGCGCCAGGGCGAGGCTGCCCTCGAACCCGTCGCGACGGTGTATGGCGACCGGCGGTCCGGACCCGGCCATGGCGCGGACGAGCCCGGCGTGCTCGGCGGGGTGCAGCTCGTGCAGCACGAGCCGGTCCTGCGG
>SKOX01000187.1 GCA_007119835.1 Paracoccaceae bacterium | reverse complement strand
GTTCCAGGGCGAAGTGGGTGAAGACGTGGCGCACGCCGCCGGGCAGCGGGCGCCAGTCGGCAACGGGCAGGCCGGCCAAGAGCTCCGCCTCGCTCGCGAACGGCCGCTCGACGAGGGCGTTCATCGCCAGATGCCGGCCCGGCGCCCCGAGGCGGAACATGATCTCGCGGCCGTGGACCCGCGCCTTCGCCGTCGTCGCCCGCGCGGCCACATGCGTATCGAGCAGGCGGAACTCCGGCCGCCCGGTGGCGCCGAACCGGACCGGCGCGGCACCGACGGCCTTCGCGGCCCGCAGCAGGATCGGATAGGTGGCAACGTCGCGGTTCATCACCGCCGCGCCCCCCGGCTCGAGCCCGCGGAAGATCGCGGCCTTCTCCCGCGCGATGCCCTCGATGCTCTCGAAGGCCGCGAGATGCACCGGCGCCACGGTGGTCACGATCGCCGCATGCGGGCGGGCGAGGCGGGCCAGCGGCTCGATCTCGCCCGGCGCGTTCATGCCGATCTCGATCACCGCGTAGTCCGCCCGCGGGTCGAGCCGCGCGAGGGTGAGCGGCACGCCCCAGTGGTTGTTGAAGCTCCGCTCGGCCGCCGAGACGGAGCCCTGCGCCCCGAGCGCGGTGCGCAGCATCTCCTTCGTCCCGGTCTTGCCGGCCGAGCCGGTGACCGCCACCACGCGCCCGCCGAACCGCGCCCGCCCCGCGCGACCGAGCGCCCCCAGCGCCGCCAGGACATCCGGCACCACGAGCAGCGGGGCATTCTCGGCGACGTCTTCGGGCCGGCGCGACACCATCGCGGCCGCAGCGCCTCGCGCGAGGGCATCGGCTGCGAAGTCGTGCCCGTCGCGGAGGTGTCCGAGGGCGACGAAGAGGTCGCCCGCCGCGATCGTCCGGCTGTTGATCGAGACGCCCGTGGCCGCCCAGTCGCGCGCCGAGGCACCGCCGGTCGCGGCGACGGCCTCGTCGCGCGTCCAGAGGGCGGTCATGCTCCGAGACCGTCGAGCGCCGCGACCGCGACGCTCGCCTGCTCGATGTCGTCGAAGGGGAAGACGGCGTCGCCGACGATCTGCCCGGTCTCGTGGCCCTTGCCGGCAATGAGCAGCGCGTCGCCCGGCCCGAGGGCGTCGACCGCGGTCAGGATCGCCTCGGCCCGGTCGCCGATCTCGTTCGCCTCGGGGCAGGCGGCGAGGATCTCGGCCCGGATCGTCGCCGGATCCTCGGTGCGCGGGTTGTCGTCGGTCACGTAGACGACGTCCGCGCCTTCGGCGGCGGCCTCGCCCATCAGCGGCCGCTTGCCCCGGTCCCGGTCGCCGCCGGCGCCGAAGACGACGATGAGCCGGCCCATGACGTGCGGCCTGAGCGCAGCGAGCGCCGTGCGCAGGGCATCGGGGGTGTGCGCGTAATCGACATAGACGGCGGCGCCGTTGGTGCGGACCGCCGCCCGCTCCATCCGTCCCCGCACCGCCCGGAGGTTCGGGAGCGCGTTGAACACAGCCTCGGGGGCCGATCCGCTCGCGATGGCGAGGCCGGCCGCGACGAGCGCGTTCTCCGCCTGGAAGCCGCCGATCAGGTCGAGCCGGACCTTGTACCGCCGCTCCCCGTGAGAGAAGAGCACCTCCTGGCCCTCGGCGTCGAACCGCCTGGCCCCGATCCGGATGTCAGCCTCCTCGCTTTCGCCCACGCCGATCAGCCGCTGGCCGCGCGCGGCGGCGATCTCCGCGACCCGCCCGGCATGGGCGTCGCCGAGGTTGACCACCACGGTGCCGCCCCGCGGCAGGACGCGCGAGAACAGGCCAAGCTTCGCCGTCAGGTAGGCGTCGAAGTCGGGATGATAATCCAGGTGATCGCGCGTGATGTTGGTGAAGGCGGCCGCCTCGAGGTGCACCCCGTCGAGCCGGCGCTGCTCGAGCCCGTGGCTGGAGGCCTCCATCGCGGCATGGGTCACGCCGGCGTCGGCGAGATCGGCGAGCAGCGCGTGCAGCGTGATCGGCTCGGGCGTGGTGTGGGTCAGGGCGCGGGCCACCGCGCCCTCGACGCCGACGGTGCCGAAGTTCACCGCCCGCTCGCCGATGGCCTCCCAGATCTGGCGCGTGAAGGACGCGACCGAGGTCTTGCCGTTCGTTCCCGTCACCGCGACCACGACCTCGGGCTGGCGCGCGTACCAGCGCGCCGCCGCCACCGCCAGCGCCCGGCGGGGGTCGTCCTGGACGATCACCGGCACCGCGAGGGGCGCGGCGGCGACCTCGGCGATCGCGGCGCCCCGCTCGTCGGTCAGGATCGCCGCGGCACCCATGCGAAGCGCATAGGGCACGAATTCCGCGCCGTGGACCTTCGTGCCCGGCAGCGCCGCGAAGAGGTGGCCCGCCCGCGTCATCCGGCTGTCGACCGAAAGGCCGGTGATCTGCGGCAGGCTGCCCGACCAGTCGCCTGCGCGGCGGGCGCCCGCGAGCAGGCCGAGCGCCTCGAAGCCGATCAGGGTGTTCTGGCGATCCGATCGCTCCATGCCTGCGTCCAGCGCCTCCGTCGCGCATCGGGCGCACCCGCCCGTGCGATGTTCTGGCCGGCGTGCCCGCCCGTGCGATCTTCTGGCCGGCGTGCCGGCCCGCGCCCCTGCCGGGCGGGCGTGCCCGCCCACGCCCCGGCTAGTCGTTTCCAGCCAGCGTGTAAAGCAGCGGCAGATCACGCCCGCGCGGCTCGTGCGGCCTGAGGCCCATGACCGGCGCAATCCGCCGGATCGCCTCGCCCGCCACCGGCACGGCCGTCCAGCCGGCGGTCCTGAGCGGCCGGGCGTGCTCGCGGTTCTCCGCCTCGTCGAGGCCGATGAGCAGGACGTATTTCGGGTCCGACGACGGGAAGGCGGCGACGAAGGTGGCGATGACCTTGTCGCGCGCATAGCCGCCCGTCGGCAGCGGCTTGTCGGCGGTGCCGGTCTTGCCGCCGACCTCGTAGCCCTCGATGTCGGCGAAGCTCGCCGTGCCGCGCTTCACGGTCTGGCGCAGCATGTCGCGCAGCTGCCGGCTGGTGCGCTCGGAGATCACCCGCTCGCCCTCGCCCGGCCGCGCCTCGCTCGCGACGATCGACGGCGTCACCCGGTAGCCGCCGTTGACCATCGTGGCGTAGCCCGTCGCCAGATGCAGCGGCGTGAGCGCGATGCCGTGGCCGTAGGAGATCGTCATGGTCGAGAGGTCCGACCAACGCTCGGGCAGGAGCGGCGCCGTCCGTCCCGCCTCGACGAGCTCCACCGGCACCGGATCGAAGAAGCCGATGCGCTTCAGAAACTCCTGCTGCGCCTTCGCGCCCTGCTCGATGGCGATGCGCGCGGTTCCGATGTTCGAGGACTTCACCATCACGTCCTCGACCGTCAGCCGCGGCCCGTAGTTGCGGAAGTCGCGGATCGTGAAACGCCCCCAGCGCATCGGCCCGGTCGTGTCGATCATGGTCTGCGGCGCGACGAGCCCGGTCTCGAGCGCCAGCGCCACGGGGAAGAGCTTCATGGTCGAGCCGAGCTCGTAGCGCCCCTGGGCCGCGCGGTTGAAGAGCGGGCTGTCCGCCGGGTCGCCCGTCGTCGGCAGCCCCGGCCGCCGGTTCGGGTCGAAGTCCGGCAGGCTCGCCATCGCCCGGATCTGCCCGGTCGACGCCTCCATCAGGATGCCGAAGGCGCCCTTGGCATGCATCCGCTTCATGCCCGCCTCGAGCACCTCCTCGAGCGCGATCTGCGCGCCGAGGTCGATCGAGAGCCTGAGCGGCTCGCGCACCCGCGCCGGGTCGCGCAGCCGCTCGTCGAACACCCGCTCGACGCCCGCCGTGCCGATGACCTCGGCCGCATGCACGCCCTCGCGCCCGAAGGACGCGCCGCCGAGGATGTGCGCGGCAAGCGGCCCGTTCGGGTAGAGCCGCGCCTCCCGCGGACCGAAGAGCAGCCCCGGCTCGCCGAGGTCGTGGACGCGCTGCCGCTGCTCGGGGCTCACCGTACGCTTGACCCACAGGAACCGCCGCCCGTCGGTGAAGCGCGCGTGGAGGCGCTCGGCGTCGAGGTCGGGAAAGATCTCCGCCAGCCCTTCGGCCGCCGCGCGCGGGTCGATCATCTCGGTCGGGTGCGCGTAGAGCGAGTTGGTCACGATGTTCGTCGCCAGCACGGCGCCGTTGCGGTCGACGATCTCCGCGCGCTGCGCGAGGATCGGCTCGCCGCCGATCCCGGCGCGCGGCTCCACCGGCACCGAGGCCGACAGCAGCGCCATCCGTCCCGCCACCGTGGTGAAGGCGAGGATGAACACCATCCCGAGCAGCACCAGCCGCGTCTCCGCGCGCTGCCGCTCGGCCTGCTGCATGGCGCGCAGCCGCGCGGCGCGCTCCTCGGCCTCGACGTCGTCGGGGTCCTGGCCGCGGGCGCGAGCGGAAAGGATGCGGGCGAGCGGGCGCAGCGGGCGTCTGATCATTCGGCACTCCCTCGGGTCACGATGGGATCTTGGTCTTCGGGCGGAAAGGCGACCATCGCCGCCTCCCCGAACTGCTCGGGCGCGAGCGGCACGAGGCCGAGCGTGCCCTCGTGGAGCTTCACCAGGGCGCGCAGCCGGTCGGGCCGGTTGAGATAGGCCCATTCCGCCTCGAGCACCGAGATCGCCTCGCGCTCGACGGCGATCCGCGCGCGCAGGTCGGCGACGCGGTTGAGCGCCTCCTGGGTGGCGTAGTTCACCCGGTAGGCCCAGGTCGCGAAGACGACCACCAGCACCGCCGCCGAGAGATAGATCAGCACCCTCACCGCAAGCCCTCCAGCGCCACCGCCGGCAGGCCGAGCGCGGTCGGGTCGACCGGCCCCGCCGGCTCCGCCGTCCGCCGCGCGACCCGCAGCC
>SKOX01000398.1 GCA_007119835.1 Paracoccaceae bacterium | reverse complement strand
GGATGACAATCTACCGGCTGCCGCCGTCGACCGCGTGATCCGGGTCGACCTCACGGAAGAGCGCGATCCCACCAGGCGTGACGGCGCACGCCCGGCCCTGAACCGCCTTTCGCCTGACGCATTTGGCGCGGCAACATTGCGTTTGCCACCGAAAAGAACGGGTTGGCGAGGTTCGGCACGAGCGCAGCCACCGCCGTCGTCCGCCTCTGGCGCAGGTTCCGCGCCGCCTGATTTATCGTGCAGCCGGTCTCCCGCACCGCCGCGAGCACCGCTTCCAGCGTTGCGGCCGACGAGTTCGGGCTTGGACAGGGCCCTGCTCATGGTTGCCGTCGACACACCGGCGACGCGTGCGACATCCTGGATTCGCGGCGTCTGACGGTTCATTCCGACGTCCGTTTGCTCCGCCCTTTCAACCACGGCCAAGGCGTTCGAAGACGGGTGTTGTAATCGGTTTCAGCTGCGGTAGGCTTGCAGCTGTAATCCTTTTCAACCGACCCGGCAGTAGTCGGAGACAGGGAGTAGGCCGTGCGGACGCTCAAGGGTCCGGCGCTGTTTCTGGCGCAATTCGCAGCAGACGAAGCTCCGCTCAACTCGTGGGAAGCCATCACCGCCTGGGCTGCGGAATGCGGCTATGTCGGCGTGCAGGTTCCGAGCGGCGACGCACGGCTCTTCGATCTGTCCCTCGCGGCGGAAAGCCAGGATTACTGCGACGAGATCGCCGGCAAGGCGCGCGAGAACGGCGTCGAGATCACGGAGCTCTCGGCGCACCTGCAAGGGCAGCTCGTCGCGGTGCATCCGGCGTATGACGCGCTCTTCGACGGCTTCGCGGCGCCGGAAGTGCGCGGCAACCCGAAGGCGCGCCAGGAATGGGCGGTGGGCGAGGTCAGGAAGGCGCTGGTCGCCTCCCGGCGGTTCGGTTGCCGCGCCATTGCGGCCTTCTCCGGCGCGCTGGCCTGGCCCTACCTCTACCCGTGGCCGCAGCGCCCGCCGGGCCTGATCGACGAGGCGTTCGGCGAGCTCGCCCGGCGCTGGCGGCCAATCCTCGACGCGGCCGAGGAGAACGGCGTCGACATCGCGTTCGAGATCCATCCCGGCGAGGATCTCCACGACGGCATCACCTTCGAGATGTTTCTGGAGAAGGTCGGCGGCCACGGGCGCGCCACCATGCTCTACGATCCGTCGCACTACCTGCTACAGGCGCTCGACTATCTCGACCACCTCGACATCTACCGCGAGCGCATCCGGATGTTCCACGTCAAGGACGCCGAGCTGAACCCGACGGGGCGGCAGGGCGTCTACGGCGGCTATCAGGCCTGGATCGACCGGGCCGGGCGCTTCCGCTCGCCCGGCGACGGGCAGGTCGACTTCGGCGCGATCTTCTCCAAGATGGCGGCAAACGACTTCGACGGCTGGGCGGTCGTGGAATGGGAATGCCCGCTCAAGCATCCGGAAGACGGCGCACGGGAGGGCGCGCGCTTCGTGCGGGACCACATCATCCGGGTCACCGACAAGGCCTTCGACGATTTCGCCGGCAGCGGCTTCGATACGGCCGCCAACCGGCGGCTGCTCGGCCTCGAGGGCTGAAGCGATGGTCGGCGGACCTCCCGGCGATCCTGCGGCACCGATCCGGCTCGGCATGGTCGGCGGCGGCAAGGACGCCTTCATCGGCGCCGTCCACCGGATGGCCGCGCGGCTCGACGGCGCCTTCGATCTCGTCGCCGGCGCCCTGTCGTCGACGCCGGAGCGGGCGCGGGAGTCCGGACAAGCCCTCGGCCTCGCCGAGGACCGGATCTACGACGACTTCGAGGCGATGGCCGAGCGCGAGGCGGCGCGGCCCGACGGCGTGGAGGCGGTCGCGATCGTCACACCGAACCATGTGCATGCGGCGCCGGCAAAGGCGTTTCTCGCCCGCGGCATCCACGTGATCTGCGACAAGCCGCTGGCCGCGTCGCTCGAGGAGGCGCGGGAGATTGCCGAGACGGCGGCGCGATCGAACGCCGTCTTCGTGCTGACGCACAACTACACCGGCTACGCCATGGTCCGACAGGCGCGCGCGGCCGTGGCCGAGGGGCTGCTCGGGCGGATCCGGCTGGTGCAGGTGGAATACGCCCAGGACTGGCTCGCCGAGGCCGTGAACACGCAAGCAGGCCGACTGGCGCACCGATCCCGCCCGTTCCGGCGCCGGAGGGTCGATCGGCGACATCGGGACCCACGCCCTCAACCTCGCACTCTTCGTGACCGGCCTCGAGGTCGAGATGCTGGCCGCGGATCTCACCAGCTTCGTCCCGGGCCGCAGGCTGGACGACAACGCCCACGTCATGCTGCGCTTCCGGGGCGGCGCGCGCGGGCTGCTCTGGGCGAGCCAGGTCGCCGTCGGGAACGAGAACGCGCTGCGCCTGCGTGTCTATGGCGACAAGGGCGGCCTCGAGTGGCACCAGGAGGCGCCGGATCGGCTCTGGCTCACGCCCTTTGGCGAGCCGAAGCGCCTCATGACGCGCGGCGGCGCCGGGGCAGGCCCGGCCGCGAGCCGGATGACGCGCGTGCCCGCCGGGCATCCCGAAGGCTATCTCGAAGGCTTCGCGAACATCTATGCCGAGGCCGCGAGGGCGATCCGGGCGCATCGGGACGGCGCGGCGGCGCCGGACGTGCTCTACCCGACGATTCAGGACGGCCTCATCGGCATGGCCTTCATCGAGGCATGCGTACGGTCTTCCTCGCAGAACGCAGCATGGGTGGAACTGCCGTCTTGACGGGCGCCACCGTCAACCGCCTGCGGACGCTCGCGCGGGAGGCGCTGGACTTCATGCGCGCTTCCTTCGAGGAAACCGGCTGAGGCCCCTGGTCCTTTTCCTGCAGACCCTCGGCGTTTCGCGCGACGACTTCGTGCCTCACGCGGTTGGCACGCCTTGCCCTTCTGCCCCTCGATACCCGACGCAGCGGTCATGGCAGGGCACGCCCGGAACCCGACGCGGCGAGGCCCGGGCACGGCCCCGCCCCAAGCGCAAGAGGCAGCCCGGGAGGGCCCCATCTCGCAAGCCTCTTCGCAAGATGAAGCTTCGCCCGATACCCCGGCGCCGCGCCACCGCGCCCTTGCCGGCGGCGGGAGCGGGGGGTATGGCAACTACCTGCGGAGGACCGCGCGACAGGCACGGAGGGCCTTTGCGTTGACACGCCGGGCGCAGCTGATCTGGTGGGGCGTCGCCGTCGTCCTCGCCCTCGCGGCGCTGTGGCTGGTGGGCGGCGCGCTCGCCCCGTACATCACGGCCGCCGTTCTCGCCTATCTGCTGACGCCGGTGGTCGACCGTCTCGAGCGGCTCGGGCTCGGCCGCGTGCTGCCGTCGCTCCTGGTGGTCGGCCTGGTCGTGATCGTTCTCGTCACCGTCGTGGTGGTGGGCGTGCCGCTGATCTATCAGCAGGCCGAAGCCTTCGTCATGATGCTGCCGGTCTACATCGAGGCGGTTCTGGCATGGGTCGACGCGAGCGCGCCGGCGACGCTCGCGGATCAGGCGATGGCCCGCGACGCGCTGACGGCCGCCGAGGAGGCGGTGCGGGAGCACGGCCCCGCGGTGGTCGCCGGTCTGCTCGCGCAGACGCTGCGGATCTTCGACGTCGTCATCTTTCTCATCATCCTGCCGATCGTGACCTTCTTCCTGCTGTTGAGCTGGCACGAGATGATCGCGACGATCGACGGGCTCCTGCCCCGCCGGCAGGCCGCCACGATCAGGCGGCTCGCCCACGACATGGACACGGTGCTCGGCGGCTTCGTCCGCGGGCAGTTCATCGTGGCGCTGATGATGACCGTCTACTACTCGGCCGGCCTGACCGCGACGGGCCTGTCCTACGCGCTCGCCGTCGGCGTCGTGGCCGGGATCGGCACGCTCGTGCCGATCGTTGGGGCGACGGTGGGCGCGCTGCTCGCGGTCGGGATCGCGCTCTTCCAGTTCTGGGGCGACTGGGGGGCGATCCTGCTCGTGGCGGGGGTCTACTTCGGCGGCCAGCTCATCGAAAGCAACATCATCACCCCCCGGCTGGTGGGCCACCACGTCAACCTGCACCCGGTCTGGCTCCTGCTCGCCTTCTCGGTCTTCGCGACGCTGTTCGGCTTGATCGGCGTTCTCGTGGCGGTGCCGGTGGCGGCGGTGCTCGGGGTGCTGGTGCGCTTCGCCGTCGAACGCTATAGGGCAAGTGACCTTCAAGCCGGCGTGCCGGAGGAGGAGGAGCCGGTGCCCGAGATTCATGGCCAGCCTGTCGTCGGCCCAGGGCAGCCGCGCAAGCTGAGAGATCGACGGTGACCCCTCCGCGGCAACTCGCCCTGGACCTGCCGGCCCGCCCCGCCCTCGGCCGGGCCGAGTTCTACGTCGCGGGACCCAACAGGCTCGCGCTGGCCCAGATCGATCGCTGGCCGGACTGGCCGGACGGCAAGCTCGCCGTCGTCGGGCCACCGGCCTCGGGAAAGACGCACCTCGCCCATGTCTGGGCGGCCCGGGCCGCCGCGCAGATCATCCCGGCCGCGGCGCTGCCGGCCTTCGACCTCGCGCGGATCGCAGAGAACTGCGCGGTCGCGGTCGAGGATGCCGACGGCATCCCGGCCCTCGGCCTCGAGGCGGCAAGGGCCGAGGAGAAGCTCTTCCACCTGCACAACCGCCTCGCGCTTGGCGGCGGCACGCTGATGGTCACCGGCGCGGGGCGCCCGGCGACCTGGCGGCTCCGCCTGCCCGATCTTGCGAGCCGCCTTCGGGCCTGCGTGGTCGCCGAACTCGCGCCGCCGGACGACGCCCTGCTCGCGGCGGTTCTCGTCAAGCTTTTCTCAGACCGCCAGCTCGAAGTGTCGCCGGAAGTGATCGACTACCTGCT
>SKOX01000055.1 GCA_007119835.1 Paracoccaceae bacterium | reverse complement strand
CCGCGGCGCAGCCGGCGTTCCAGACGGCGGTCGTGCCGCCGTCGGACGGCGGCGGCCGCTCCGTCTTCTCCCGCATCGGCGCCTGGTTCCGCTCGCTGTTCGGAGGCTCGCGCTGAGCCGGGCGTGGCGTCAGGCCCGTCCGGTCAGGAAGAAGATCAGCAGGATGATGAGGATCAATCCGACGATACCGGACGGAATGTACCCGAACCCGCGCGCATGCGGCCAGACGGGGAGCACGCCGATCAGTGCCAAGATCAGGATGATGATGAGGATTGTTACGAGGTCCATGTCGAGAGCCCTTTCGATCTGACTAGCCGGAAGAACGCGCGCTGCCCTCAAGGTGTTCCGCCAGCCCGGAAAAGGGCGGTTTCAGCCCAGCTCACGCATCCGGCGCCGCTGGAAGGCCCAGTGATCCGCGCACATCTGCGCCAGCCCGCGCTTTGCGCGCCAGCCGAGGAGCTGTTCGGCAAGGCCCGGGTCGGCCACGACCTCGGGCACGTCGCCGGGCCGCCGCGCCACCACCTGAAACGGGATGTCCGTGCCGACCGCTCGGCGGAAGGCGGCGAGCGCCTCGAGCACGCTCGTGCCCTTGCCGCAGCCGAGGTTGATCGGCCGGTTCCGCCCCTCGACGTCGTCGCCGCGCAGGAGATGCTCGAGGGCCGCGACATGGCCCTCCGCGAGATCGACGACGTGGATGTAGTCTCGGATGCCGGTGCCGTCGCGGGTGGGATAGTCGTCACCGAACACCCGCACCCGCTCGCGCACGCCCGCCGCCGTCTGGGCGATGTAGGGGAAAAGGTTGTTCGGCACGCCGCGCGGATCCTCGCCGAGCGTGCCCGAGGCATGCGCGCCGACCGGATTGAAGTAGCGCAGCGAGATCGCCGCGAAGTCGCGGTGGGCCACAGCGACGTCGTCGATGATCCCCTCGATGGCGAGCTTCGTGCGCCCGTAGGGGTTCGTGGTGCCAAGCCGGGCGTCCTCGGTCACCGGCATCCGTTCCGGCATCCCGTAGACGGTCGCCGACGACGAGAAGACCAGGCGCATCACACCGTGGCGCAGCATCGCCTCGAAAAGCGCGACCGCGCCGCCCACGTTCACCTTCTGATAGAGCAGGGGCTTCTCGACCGACTCGCCCACGGCCTTCAGCCCGGCGAGGTGGATCACGGCGTCGATCCGGTGGGCGCCGAAGAGCGCGTCGAGGATCGCGCCGTCGCGCACATCGCCGCGCACCAGCACCGCGCGCCCCGGCCCGATGGCGTTGATGCGGTCGATGACCTCGGGGCGGGAGTTCGAGAAGTCGTCGAGGATCACCACCTGGTGGCCCGCGGCCAGCAGCGCCGCGGCGACGTGACTGCCGATGTAGCCGGCCCCGCCCGTCGCCAGAACGGTTGCGCGCATTTCCCTCTCCTGTCCCTGCCGGGGGTCGCCCCAGACCGTTTCGCCGGTAGCGCCTGCGGCGATCGGGTGCAAGCGGGCGCAGGCGGGCGCGTGCTGCCGCGTGGCATCGCCGGCGGGACGCGGGCGCAAAAGGGGCGACGCGGCGCAAGGGGACGGGACGCGGGCGCAAGGGGGCGGGTCAGCCGGCGCAATGCTCCCGGGTGGCGGCCATCAGCGCGGCCCAGGCCGGCTCCTGCGGCAGCGGCGCGTGGTTGTTGCTCTCGAGCACGAGAAGCTCCGCGCCGGGGATGCCCGCGGCCAGAACGCGCGCCTGCTCGAGCGGCTGGACCGCGTCGTTGCGGGCGTGCACGACCAGCGTCGGTGCGCGCACGCGGCCGAGGAGCGCGCGCACGTCCATGCTGTCGATCGCGCGCCGGAGGCGCGCTGCCCAGGCCGGCGACGCCGAGGCCAGCTGCATCTTCGTGAAGCTGTCGATCTGCGCGCGCGTCGCCTCGGGCATGAACATCGTGGCGAAGGCGGTGACGAAGGCGCTGCCGGGCTTGCCCCACCCCGTTTCGATCAGCGTCGCGAACGCCTCGCCCTCGGCGTGGTCCGCGCCTGCCCGCGCCAGCCGCCCCACCGCGAAGCCGCCGTAGAGCAGGAGCGCCGTCACCCGTTCGGGCCGCCGCACGGCGAAGCTGATCGCCACTGGCACGCCCTGGGAAGCCGCGAAGATCGGGAAGCGATCGAGCCCGGCCGCATCGGCCACCGCCTCGAGGTCGTCGGTCATCGTCTCGAGATCGAGGCGCATCGGCCCGTCCGGGTCCTCCTCCGAGCCCGGGCGCTCGGAGAGCCCGGTGCCGCGCTGGTCGAAGCGCGTGATCGAGAAGCTCTCGCCGAGGGCGTCGAGGAGCGGTCGCCACACAGGGCTCGCCCAGTCGAGCTCCAGATGGGTGAGCCAGTGACCGGCGCGGAGGAGCGGCGGCCCGGCGCCCGTCGTGGCGAAGGCGATCAGCCGCCCGTCGGACGACCGGGCGAAGCGGACCCGCTGGCGTGCGCTGTCGGGCGGCGGCGCCGCTTCGTCTTCGGCCCTGTCCGCCGAGACCGGGACGACGAGGCGGATGCCTCGGCGCGGAACGGTCCGGATGACCGCCTGCGTGCGGCCGTCGTCGCCGACCGCCCGGCGTGAGGCGTTGATGCGCGCGTCGATGGCCGCCTCAGAGACGATCCGGCCGCGCCATACCGATTCCACGAGATCATCGCGCGAGACGAGCGCGCCGGGGCGGGACACGAGCAGGTGGAGCAGATCGAACACCTGCGGCTCGACCGGCCGCTCGGCGCCGTTCACGCGCAGCACGTGGCGCGCGACATCAAGCTCGCAGGCGCCGAAGCGGTAGATCATCGCTCTCCCCCGGCGTGGCCTCGGCAACCGTAGCGCCAGCGCACCGCACCGGCAATTCGCAAGAAATTGGCAGGCTGTTGGCAAGGCCTTCTTCAAGCGCGGCCCGCTGCGTTCGCGCATCCTCGATCCGCACGAACGATGGAGGCCGAAATGCAGGCTGACGTGGCGATGAGGGCGGGGATTGCGCGCCGTGCCGGCGTGCGCGCGGAAGGTGGCCGGGGCGGGGCAGGGGGTCTTTCTGAGGCGGAGCTTCAGCACACCGCCGCGTCCTTGCCCCGCCGGCCCGACGGCGGGATCGACACCGCGCACTTCGAGGGCCGGGCGCGGCGGCTGCGCCGCGCGGCGCTGCGGGTTCAAATCGCCCGACTTTTCGCCATTCTGCGCTGAGCGCCGGCGGCGGAAACGCGTCGGCGATCAATCGTTTGCCATCCGCGCTTCGGCGGGTTAGGCTCTGGGCAAATAAAAGAATTCGAGGCAGACAGCGGAGCAGTTGATGAGCGGGCGGAAGCCGGTCGTTCTGTGCATTCTCGACGGCTGGGGCCTGCGGCCCGAGCGTGAGGCGAACGCGGTCGCCCTCGCCCGCACGCCGAACTTCGACCGGATCTGGGCCGAATGCCCGCATGCGCAGCTCGCAGCGCACGGGCCCGACGTCGGCCTGCCCGAGGGGCAGATGGGCAATTCCGAGGTCGGCCACACCAACATCGGCGCCGGCCGCATCGTGTGGATGGACCTGCCCCGGATCAACCGCGCGATCGAGGAGGGCCGGTTCGAGACCGCGCCCGCCCTGCAGGATCTCGTCGCGACGCTGAAGGAGACCGGCGGCCGCGCCCATGTCGCGGGGCTCGCCTCGCCCGGCGGGGTCCACGCCCACGATCGCCACATGGTCCGCTTCGCCGAAGTGCTGACCGGCGCCGGCATCCCCGTCGTCCTGCACGCCTTCACCGACGGGCGCGACGTGCCGCCCCGCTCCGCCCGCGAGCAGGTCGCCGACATGGTCGCGCGCCTGCCCGAGGGCGCGGCCGTCGGCACCGTGATCGGCCGCTTCTACGCCATGGACCGGGACAAGCGCTGGGAGCGCGTCGAGGCCGCCTTCCGCGCCGTCGCCTGCGGCGAGGGCGCGCGGTTCGATAGCCCCGACGCCGCCGTCGCCGCCGCCTACGGCCGCGACGAGGGCGACGAGTTCATCGCGCCTTCGATCATTGGCGACTATGCGGGCGTCGCGAAGGGGGACGGCCTCGTCTTCACCAACTTCCGCGCCGACCGGGCGCGCCAGATCCTCGGCGCCCTGGTCGATCCCGCCTTCGACGCCTTCGACCGCGGCGCCTGGCCGGGCTTCGCCGCAGCCATCGGCATGGCCGCCTATTCCGAGCGCATGCGCAAGCTCATGGGCGTGATGTTCCCGCCCGAGGAGACCGTGAACACCCTGGGCGCCTGGGTCGCTGGAAAGGGGCTGCGCCAGTTCCGCCTCGCCGAGACCGAGAAGTACCCCCACGTCACCTTCTTCCTCAACGGCGGCGAGGAGGAGCCCTTGCCCGGCGAGGACCGCCACATGGCGCCGAGCCCCAGGGTCCGCACCTACGACCTGAAGCCCGAGATGTCCGCGGGCGAGGTGACGGAGCACCTCGTCGCCGCCATCGGCTCGGGCGACTACGCGCTCATCGTCGTCAACTACGCCAATCCCGACATGGTCGGGCACACCGGCATGCTCGAGGCCGCCATCACCGCCTGCGAGGCGGTCGACGCCGGCCTCGGCGCGGCGCTGGCGGCGATCGAGGCCGCCGGCGGCGCGATGATCGTCACCGCCGACCACGGCAATGCGGAAGTTATGGTCGACCCCGGCACCGGCGGTCCCCATACCGCCCATACCCTCAGTCCGGTGCCCGTCGTCCTGGTCGGCGGACCGCCGGGCGTGCGGCTCCGCGATGGCCGGCTCGGCGACCTGGCCCCGACGCTCCTCGACCTCATGGGCCTCGACCGACCGCCCGAGATGACCGGCGAGAACCTGATCCAGGGAGACACGCCGTGAGGCCGCTTCGCATCGCCGCCGTCCTCGTCCTCCCGGCCGCCGCCGCGCTCGCCGCCGGG
>SKOX01000076.1 GCA_007119835.1 Paracoccaceae bacterium | reverse complement strand
CTCGGCCAGAACGAACACGAAGTCGCCTTCCTTGATGCCGACCAGCACCGTGGCGGGGTGGGTGTGCCATGGGAAAATCCCGCCGGGCTGGATCGTGACCTCCGAAACCGTTAGATGCGTCGCGTCCGCGAGTTCCACCTCCTGCGGGTCGAGGCCGTCGAGGTGCTGGGTGAGGGTCATCGAGACGGCGCCGTCGAATGCCAGCCGCTCCGTGATCGGAGCATAGCTCGTCAGCTCAGACTGTGCCGAGACCGACCCCGAGAGCATCCCGCTTGCGACCGCGGCCGCGGACATTGCGACCAGCATTCGGGCGTGCCTGGCGTGGTTGCGTGCCATCGTGTCCTCCTTTCGGTGGAAGTGGCGGCACCGGCCTCGGGAACGCCGATCGCGTGACCCGGCCGGTGCGATGCAGACCGCAAAGCCTCAGCTCCGCGGATCGTCCTCGTCGCGGATATAGTCGATGCCCCATGGGCCGGTGCCGTGGAGCTGGATCACCGTCTCCTCGGAGGCATAGCCGAACATCGGGTCCCCGGGCGCCATGATCGCGACGCTGCCCTGGGGCAACTCCACCGTCGCGTCGCGGTCGAAATCCTCGCCGTGCGCGAAGTGGAGCGTGCCGGAGATCACCGTCACCCGCTCGTATTCCGGATGGACATGCGGCAGGATCTCGTAGCCCTCGGGCAGCAGCAGGCGGAAGGTGAAGGGTTCCTCGGCGCTCAGGTCGCCTTCGATCACCGCGATCTGCGCCGGCGGCGCCATCGAGGCGATGTCGCCCCATTCGAGCTCGTCGGGCGTCAGCATCACGTGCCCGTCGCCACGGTAGGGCAGGTCGGCGGCCCCAGCGGCGCTGGCCATCGTCATGGCCGCGGCCGCCAAAGCGGCGCGGGTCAGTTGGACCATGGGGGAAAGCCGTGTCATCGTGATCCTCCTTCTTTGGATACCAGCCGATTCTGGACGAGCGGCCCCGCCGGCGCTTGGGGAGAGCCGGGAGATTTCATGGAGATTGTCCGAATGCAGGGTAAGGAGAGGCCGGCGCGCCCGAGCCCGTCGAGATAGATCCGGATCTGGTGCTCGCGCCTGATGAAGAGCAGGCGTTCGCGGGCGAAGACGCGGCTAAAGCCTGGTTTGACGCGCAGGAAGGAGCGCCGGCGCGCCACCTCGGCTTGCGCCGCACCGCAGAGAGGCGCGCTGCGGCTCGGCGAAGTCGGGCGCCAGCCGGATCGCGTCGCGCAGATGCTGCTGGGCCCGGCGGTTGCTCTCCGGCGTGAACCGGTAGAACTCCGCGACGCCGAGATGGTAGAGGTCCCAGGCGCCGCGGCCGGTCGGCGGCCGCCGCGCCGCCTTGTGCTGCTCGACGATGCCGAGCTCGATGGCGATCCGCGAGGCGACGACGGCGGAGACCTCGTTCTGGAGGACGAAGACGCTCCCGATCTCGGGTCAAAGCGCTCGCACCAGAGCGCCGCGCGTCGACGATCACGATATTGGTGCGGACCCGGCCTCCCTCTGTTGTCGCGCTGCCGGACGGCGATCTGGCCGGCGATCCAGAAGGTCGGCCGGAGCCGGGTAAGCCGAACTTGGAGTGCCGGGTCTGGGCCTTCTTCCTCAGAAAGCCGGCCCCCGGTCAATCACCAGCCGCTCGATCTGTCCGATCCCAGGGGCGCAAACCCGTTCCGGTGGCGCTCCTGTACCGGGATCGCTCCTGCTCAGAGCGGGCGCTGGCGCGTACGTGCAACGATTTGTCGCATCGGTGACAGACGCCTGAACTCGCCCGGGCTCAGACTGGCAGGGCGAAACAAGGAAGAGGCCGCCATGCTGACAACTCCCGATGTCGCCGTTGCTCAAGGCATTGTCGATTCCAGCGCGCCTGATCCCTTCAGCCGGCAAAACCGCAGCATCGACCAGTCGGACAGGAAGGTGCCGGTCAACCTCCGCCAGTCGGGGCCGACGCCCGTCGAGATGCTGATCTCGACCCGCGTGCGGAAGTCGCCCTTCTGGCACCTGTCGCATGCCGCCGGTTGCTGGCGCGCGACGGTCTACAACCGCATGTACCATCCACGCGGCTACGTCCGTCCCGAGGACGGCGGCGCGATGGCGGAGTACGACGCGCTTGTGAATCATGTCACCCTGTGGAACGTGGCCGTAGAGCGCCAGATCCGCGTGAAGGGCCCGGACGCCGAGGCCTTCGTCAACCGCGTCGTCACGCGCGATGCGACCCGCATCCGGCCGATGAACGGCAAGTACGTCATCCTCTGCAACGAGGCGGGCGGCATCCTGAACGACCCGGTGCTGCTCCGGCTCGCCGAGGACGAATTCTGGTTCTCGATCTCCGACAGCGACCTCGAGCTGTGGCTGAGGGGCGTGAACGTCGGCCTCGGCATGGACGTCGAGATCGCCGAGATCGACGTCGCCCCGCTGCAGATCCAGGGGCCTAAGAGCGAGGCGCTCATGGCCGACCTGTTCGGCGAGGCCGTGCGCCGCGTCCCCTATTACGGCATGATGGAGGCGGATGTCGCCGGCTGCCCGGTCGTGATCTCCCAGACCGGCTTCACCGGCGAGAAGGGCTACGAGATCTACCTGCGCGACGCCACGCTCCATGCCGAGGCGCTGTGGAACGCGATCGTCGCCGCGGGCCAGAAGCACAACCTCATGGTGATCGCGCCGGCGCATCATCGGCGGATCGCGGCCGGCATCCTGTCCTGGGGCCAGGACATCGACCAGGAGGTGTCCCCCTTCCAGTGCCTCCTCGCCTATCAGGTGCCGCGAAAGAAGCAGGCGGACTACATCGGCAGGGCGGCACTGGAGCGGCAGCGGTCCGAGATCGAGGCGGGGCGGCCGCCCTTCAAGACGACAATGGTGGGTCTCACCTTCGGCGGAAGGCCGGTCACCGACTACGCGCCGGATTTCTGGCTGATCTCGGGCGAGGATGGCGGCGATCCGGTCGGCTACGTGACCTCGCCCTGGTTCGCGCCCGAGCTCGGCGCGAACATCGCGCTCGGCTGGCTTCCGCTGGAGATGAGGGCGCTCGGGACGCGACTGAGTGTCTGGCTGCCGGAGGCATATGCCGACGAGCCCGGACATCCCGTGGCCGGGGAGGTTGTCGAGGTGCCTTTCCGCCCCTCCGTCAACCCGAGTGCGCGTGAGCGGGCCAAGGCCGAAGGCCGCGATTCCGCCTACTGAACCCCTACGGGCGGAGGCAGCGGATGAACCCGTCACGATTCGAGGCCGTCAAGGCGGACGCGGGCGGGACAGTGCACCGATTGGCGGCACGCGCCTCGATCGAGGCGGCATCGCGGGCGGCGCTGCAAGAGAACCCCGGCACGCGCCTTCCTGCCGGCACGCGGGTCTACATCCCGCACCTGCCCGTCGGGTCGCTGGCGTGCGGCGCGGATGTCACGGCGTCGGCAGCCGGACGCTCTTGTCGCGGCTCTGGCGGCCGAGATCGCCGCGCATCCGGAGCTCGAGGCTGCCGGACGGATCAGCGTGGACGCGACGACACTTCGGCCAAGAGCCACTCCGCCCGGGTCATGTGCTCCCGCGCCACGCGCAGCTTGCGGTCGAGATCGACGCGTTCGTCGCGCTCCGTCTCGCTGGCGATCCGGGCGAGCAACTCGGCCTCCTTCCGGCGCAGCTTGTCGAGCACCTTCTCGACATGCCTGGGCTCGATGGTGCTTGCCTTCCCGGCCTCGAGCCGCTGCTGATAGTCAGCCACCTTCTGCGCGAGTTTCTTCAGTCCCATCCCGGCAGCCCCGACGTCGTCCTCGGACGCAGCTTAGGTGCCTTCCGTGACACTTCTGTTGCACGCTCGCCGCCGCCGACTTCCTCCAGAGGCGCGGAGGACCCCGCCGCCTCGCGGATCTCGTCCTCGTCGAGGGCGAGCAGCCCCTCGACCTCGGCGATCGCTCGGTCCGCTTCGGCGAAGTAGGCCAGCGCTGCGGCGACGAGTTCGCGCATAGCCGCATCGGCATAGCTGGCGTCGTTGAGAAACGAGGTCGCAGGCCCTGGGGCGAGGGTCCTTCCGCGCAGCAGCGCGCCGACCCGTGCGTTGCGCGACCGCGCGTTCGCCTCGATCCGCGTCGCCTCCTGATCGAGCCAGAGCGCGCTCCGGGCGTCGGGCGGCTCCTGGGCGAGATCGCGAATCGCGACGACGATCCGCGCGACCTCCGCGCGGAGATCGTCGTAGAGGTCGGTGACGGCCCCCTGCGGCCGCGTCGTGTAGCGCAGGACGTTCTTCCGGATGTGCTTGACCGACTTGACAGCGCGGACCAGCGCGCCCGACAGGTCCCTCAGCGCGTCGGTCCGCGCGGCGATGTCGGGCGCGAGTTCCCGGCCGCCCATCCGCGTGCTGAAATCGACGATCGCGGCGTAGAGCGTCTTAACCCGCCGCTCGTAGCCGTCGGCGATGTCGAGGTCGATCGGCGCGCGGCTCACCCGCACGGCAGCACCGATGTCCTTGGCCGTGAAGATGTCTTCCCGGTGAAGGTTCAGCCCGTGCAGGATGAGCTTGATCGCGTTGTCGTAGAGGTGCAGCACCTCCTTTCGCAGGGCGCCTTCGAGCGTTTCGGGGAACTCGTTCACCGCGGCGTTCAGGTAGCGCGGGAGCGAGATGTCCGGCACCGGTTCCGGAATGCGCCGTTCCAGCAGCCGCACGAGGGGGTGCAGGACCGGCAGCATCAGCAGGATGCCGATCGTGTTGAACATCGTGTGGAAGAGGGCGAGCTTGAGGGCGTCGGCGTCCGGAGCGATGCCTGCCCAGGACGCGATGAGGTCGACCGCGTCGCGCAGCTGCCCGACGAAGATCAGCGCCACCGCCGCCGTCGCGAGGTTGAACAGCAGATGGGCGAGCGCGAGCCGCCTTCCCTGGTAGTTCGCCCCGAGCGCGCCG
>SKOX01000046.1 GCA_007119835.1 Paracoccaceae bacterium | reverse complement strand
TGCCTGATCGTCTGCAACCATCAATCAACGTGGGAAACGATCGCCTTCCTCCTTCTCGTTCCCGACGTGGCGATCATTGCAAAGGACGAGCTCATCCGGATTCCGGTCTTCGGCTGGTATCTGAGGCGATCCCCCATGATCGTCATCGATCGAGAGGCGGGCATGCGCGCGCTGAAGACCATGGTTGATGAAAGTCGAGCAGCTCTGGCCCAGGGCCGTTCGATACTTGTCTTTCCGGAAGGCACGCGCGGCAGCGGCGAAGACGAACTTTCCTTCAAGCGCGGCGTGGGGATGCTCTACTCCAGGCTGAACGTCTGCGTGGTGCCTGTTGCGGTGAACTCTGGCAGGTTCTGGGGCCGCGATCAGCCGTTCAAGCGGCCGGGGACGATTATCGTCTCGTACCGTCCTCCGATCGCCCCAGGTCTCCCGGCCAACGAGTTCATCAGCGCCGCGGAAGCTTCGATCGAAGCTGGGCGGGAGGGCCCTGAACGGTGATCTTGTACTCGCACGCGCCCGCATGTCTCGGCGCCGCCTTATCCTGGAATATCCGAATAAAAGCATAATACAGAGGTTGATCCACAATCTGAAGAGGCTGTGATGTTCATCCGCTTTGGCTTCGAGATCGCGATCGAGAGCGCCCAGTCGGTCCCCCTGATCCTGGCGCTCTCACCGCACCCGTCACTCCCCGGCCGCATCGTCGGCTCAGCGATCAGCGTCGATCCGGACGTCACGCTCACGGAATTCATCGACCCGTTTGGCAACCGCCGCACCCGCCTGGTCGCGCCTCCTGGCGCGCTCCGGCTCTGGTCCGACTGCATCATCGAGGACAACGGCGAGCCCGACGTCTTCAATTGGAACGCGCGCCAGCATGAGATCGCCGACCTTCCCCCCGACACCCTGCCGTTCCTGACCGCGAGCCGCTACTGCGACTCGGACGCACTGGTGGACCAGGCGTGGGCTCTCTTCGGCGACACGGATCCCGGTTGGGCGCGGGTGCAGGCGATCTGCAACTTCGTCCACAACCACCTCAGCTTCGGCTACAAGTTCGGCCGCTCGACCAAGACCGCCGGCGAGGCCCTGCGCGAGGGCACCGCCGTCTGCCGGGACTTCGCCCACCTTGCCATCGCGCTCTGCCGGGCCATGAACGTGCCCGCCCGCTATGCCAGCGGCTATCACGGCGACATTGGCGTGCCGCCCTCCGGTCCTGGAGACTTCTGCGCCTGGTTCGAGGCCTACCTCGAGGGCCGCTGGTACACGTTCGACGCGCGCTACAACACGCCGCGCATCGGACGCGTGCTAATGGTTCGCGGTCGCGACGCTGCCGACGGCGCCATGATGACGTCGTTCGGCAGCTACGAGCTCAAGCTCTTCCGCGTGTGGACGGACGAGGTAAAGCACATCGCCTCCACCGATGAAGTGCCTAACCTGCTGCGGGAGTTGCCGGATGCGCCCGCGCTGACGCTCGCCTCGGCCGGAACGGCTTGAGCCGGGGAGACCGAGCGCCGCGGATCGGAAGATCAGCTCCGGGCCAGGCCGGCGATCACTGCCCCGAACAAGAGCACAAGCACCGCCGTCATGTAGGGATGGCGACGGACTGCGCCGAGCGTCTGGCGCGCTGCCGAGACCGGATCCATGGCCATGCTGCGCATCGCATCGCCGCTGGCATCCGCTACCGCCCCGAACGTGCCGGTTCCACGCGACTGGTTCTTAGACGATCCATCCGGTCCGCCTTCGTCGACCATGGCATCCATCTGTCGGGTCAGGGGGTCGAGTTTGGGCCGGTCGCCCGGGGATCCAGCGGGCTCGAGAGTACGAGTGCTCGTCAACATTTCGGTTTCTCCTGCTGAGGAGCGACGTCCGGCATTCGCTGGAGGCCGCTTAAGGGGTCATCAGAAACGCGCCGCCAGTTCCTGCATGCAGGCGCGGGCAACCGCGCTGCTCGGAGCGGCGGTGCCCGGCATGGTGGCCCAGCCGGCATCCATGAGCATGCGGTCTCGCTGATGCGGCCTTGCCTCCATCAGGGACGCGAGCGTGGTGATGCTCGCAGGATCCTGACGGCTCTGCTCGAGGCAGACCGGTACCAGGGCAGCGACGACTTCGATCCGGGCCCGGTCCGAGGCGATCTGCTCCGCTTTTCCGCCGGTGACCCAGCCGCCCCACGAGAATCCAGCGATCGCAAGCGCGGCCGCACCAGCCAGCGCTGCGTAAAGTCCAGGCTTCAGCCAGTCGGGGGTTCTCACCGCGCTTCCTTCCGGTGAAATAAAATTCATGTCTATTATTTGGCCTCTACGCCTACCGTAAACAAGCGTCACGGCGCATATTTAAAAAGTATTTCAGGACTGCTTATTGCGCGCGCGGGCGGGCGCACCATCTTAAGGCAAGCATCTTAATAGCGATAATGCGCAGGCATTCGCTGCCGGCACCTTCCGGAAGCTCGGACGGCTACTCCAAGCCCGTTCCCGCTGGAGCATCGCTGCGCTGAAGCGACTTCACCTCCGCCTCAATGATGCGGACCAACAGGAAGCAGGGTCATGGCCAAGGAACGCAAACGCGGCAACCGGGAAGTGAAAAAGCCGAAACAGGCTCCCAAGCCAGTTGCCACCATACCGGCTGGTTTCGCGAAGGGACTCTCTCCGGACATCGGAAAATCGAAGAAGAGCTGAGCCCGTCCTGGCGGCGGTCCCGGTGGCTAAGGCTCCGCATCTGCCCCGCCTTCCAGGTTGCCCCACCAAAATTCAGAAGGAGATTTGGTATGTCAGTTCTTGGTCTTCTGACAGTCCTCCTCGCCCTTTGCGCCTTTCTCTGGCCAGCGGCGATCTACCTGCCGATGGATCGCACCGGGTGGAGACTCCTGGGTGGGAGCGCGCGCGACAATGCAGCACCCATTCCCATCCCCGTCGATCATTCTGCTACACCGCGGTCGCGGGGGGAAGTCATTCCGCCGGCCACTCTCCGACTGGCTTAGGCCATTTCGCACTGCCGGCGTTCTGTTTGCTTCATCACGCTAGAGTTGGCCGCCGCCCGAAGCTGAGTTCAAGCTGATCGAAATTCGAGCCCCAAACCGATCCATCGGCTCCGGGCGCCGCCCCCCACACGCGTAAAACGAGGTAACGGACATGCTTGTCAAAGACGTCATGAAGGAAGCCCTCTGCATCGGCCCCGATGAGACCTTGGAAGCGACCGCTTTGCGGATGAAGAAATTCAACGTCGGATCCCTGCTGGTGTGCGAGGAGGATAAGGCCGTCGGGATCATCACCGACCGCGATGTCCTGATGCGGGGCACCGCGAGCAGCCGGAACCCCAGCCAGACGAAGGTGCGGGAGGTGATGTCGTCTGCGCCCCTGTGTTGCGACGAGGGAGACGCGGTCGAGCAGGTTGTGGCGATTATGACCGAAAATCACGTCCACCGCCTGCCGGTCCTGGACGGCGAACAGAAACTTGTCGGGATCGTGTCGCTGAGCGACCTGGGCGCCAGCGTATCGCACAGAGCCCCTTACGAGGTCATCTTCCACAAGACCATGGAGGACAGCTACGGTCGCTCCCATCGGGTCGAGCAGAGGCGGATCGTCATCGGACGGGCACTATCGAAGGAGGAGGCTGTCAACGCCGCCATCAGATCCATCGAAGAGGAGGAGCAGACCGTCTGGGAGACCTTCGCCGACGGCTACGACGTGGTCGAGGTGCAGAGCGGCCAGGGCCAGAACTTGGAGACCGTCGAGAGGACGTCGGACAGGGAAGCTCAGGTTCGACGGCGTGCCTACGATCTCTGGCAGCAGGAGAAGTGCCCCGTCGATCGCCACGACGCGCACTGGTATCAAGCGGGTCGGGAGATCGAAGCAGAGGGTGCAGCAGCCCGCAAGCAGGTTCACCCCGCTCGTCACTAGCGCCGATCCGCGTGGGAACTTGATGATGGAGGGACCGGGCGCGCGGCCTCGGTTGCTTGCACGGACGCCACTCCAAACTCAGATGGAACGAAGCGGGGACGCGTACTAATTCTCGCAGGACTGAGGAGCTGATGCGAACGTCCGGAATCATCGCCTCGAGCCTGATGCTCGCTTGGCCATTGCAGGTGACCCCACAGGACATGATCCGGCCGCCGGACGATGCGGTGGCATCTTCGGGCGGACATGATGCCATCACGGCCTTAGCACCCGAAACGACCTCGGAAGACCTGTCCAATTATCTCGGGGTGGCACGGCCAATCGTAGTCTTCGGCGATGCCCCGAACGACCCACGGGTGGAAGAGCAATTGCATATGCTTCGCCGACGCCTAAGCGAGCTTGATGAGCGGGAGGTAGTAGTTCTGATCGACACCGACCCGGCAGCGCGGGGTCTCTTGCGGCAGCAGTTAAGGCCGCACGGTTTCAGCATTGTACTGATCAGCAAGGACGGTGAAGTGGCGCTTCGACGGTCGGAACCCACTTCGGCTCGTACGTTGGTTAGGCTAATTGACCGGATGCCCTTGCGCCGCGGGGAGATCGGCTCGTCGAAATCTTGACCTCGGGCAGCCGCTGACGGGCGCGCTGGCGCCGGCGGCGAATGGCGAGATGGTGGAGGCCGGGCGACCGGTAATCGCATCAGCACGCGGCACCAGAGGGCGGCGGTCAGTGCGGTGTCCGGAAAACCGACCGGACCGCTGCCCAAACTGCTCATCTCTGAAAAACAATAGCTTATAGGGCAGAGAAGGTTCGCCCCCAGTCCCGTCCCCTCCGCCACTTGCCCTCGCGAAAGCGTTCTCCCCATCCGGCTGCGGCCGGATTTTTCCGTTGTTTTCGAGGGTTATGCGGAAGAGGCTGTTCACCGGCTCGGCGCCAGGAGGCCCGGAAGCGGTCTCTCAGGGCCGATATTCTCCGGACCTGTTGACTGCGCCAGTTTGGTGAACAGCTTGGC
>SKOX01000296.1 GCA_007119835.1 Paracoccaceae bacterium | reverse complement strand
CGGGCTGATCTCGGCCATCGGGAAGCTCCTGTCTGGAAGGGGTGTCAGCAACCCCATCCTTCCAGTCAGGAGCGCCGACCGCGACGCTGCTCCCCTACCGCGGAGCGGTTTCGTTCAATCCCCCACGAGTCACCGGGGAAGGCCGCCCGTATTCCTGTCATAAACGCGCCGGCGGGTGGTCTTGTGCGAGGTCCTTCGCATGCCGTAGGTGCTGAACCCCGGAACGGCGCCCGGCTGCTCGAGACGGCACCGACCCGAGGTACAAGGCCGTCACCGCATCCGGCACCGCGCGTCACGGCAATGGGCGCGGCTTTGGCGGGATGGCACCCGTGGCGGCGCCTTCCTCGCGCAGCACTTCCGCCACCTCCGCGTGCGTCACGCCAGCCTCGGGATGAGCCTCAACAAGCGCATCGACGGCTGCGTCCACGTGAAGGAAACCGCCGTCCTTGGCGGCGCGCTCGACAGTCTCGACAATGTCCATTGCAAGCGGCAGCGTCGCCATTGCGGCCTCCCAACACGCGTTCTCGTACGGGCTAAACTGCGCTTCACTCCGGCCGTTCCCGATGGCCCGCGCTTGCGGCGACTTCCCACCAGCCGGTTAGGCCTCCTCGCTCCTGCCCGGGTCCTCCGACCGTCGGGGTCGCGGCGGCGGTTCACCCCGACGTCACGCCGAAGATCGGTCGGTCGCCGCCTTGCGAAGGGCGTGGACTTGCCCTGCCCCTCAAGGCGCTTCCGGCCCTCGCGCCGGGAGGGGCGCCTCGATGGTGCAGACAAGGCCGCCGGCCGCGTAGTCGAGAGTGGCGGAGCCGCCAAGGTCCTGCGCGAGGGTACGCTCGATCATGAACAGGCCGAAACCGCGCCGCGCGGGCGCGGCGACGGGCGGACCGCCCTCCTCCCGCCAAATGAGCCGCAGGCGTCGCTCGGGCCGACCAACCTGCTCCCAGGTCAGGCGTACGCGCCCGCCCTCGGTCGAAAGCGCTCCATGCTTGGTGGCGTTGGTGAAGAGCTCGTGCAGAGCCAATGTGATCGAGAGCGCCTGCTTCGGCTCCAGCAGCACCGAGTTCGGACCATCGAGCACCACCCGGTGCGGCTGCGGGCCATGCACCTGCAACGCGTCGGCGGCGAGTTGGTCGAGCGAGGCGCTCTCCCAGCTGGCGCGGGTCAGCCGGTCGTTGGCGCGCGCAAGAGCTGCGACCCGCCCCTCGAACGCGCGACACGCATCAGACGCGCCCGAAGCCTTGAATGTCTGGTGCGCTATGGCCTGCACCACGGCGAGCGTGTTCTTCACCCGGTGGTTCAACTCGCCCACCAGGAGCTCGCGCTGCGCCTCGGCAAGCTTGCGGGCCCTGATGTCGACCAAGGCGGCGATCGTCATCGGCCCCTCCGGGCCCTCGAACGGGCTGAAGCCGATCTCGGCCGGAAGCTCGCTGCCGTCCTTGCGACGGACACAAAGCTCGCGCCCGTAGCCCATGGCGTGGTCGTTCGGGTTCTCGCCGTGGTCGGGCCGGAGCCTCGGGTGGTCGGGCCGGAGGCTTTCGGAAAGGAGGATCTCGACCGGCTGGCCCTCGAGCTCCCCCCGGTCGTAGCCGAACAGGGCTTCGGCGTTGGCGTCGGCCATGACGATGCGACCGAGGATGCGGCGAAGCTCATTCATTACGAGGATCTCGATGCGATGATGGCGCGCTACGGCGACGCGGCGGCGTCGCTGTCGACGCTCGACATCGAGGGCCGGGTGCTGGGGCCGGACGGCGAGGTGCGCTGGGTCCGCTCGATCTCCCGGCCGCACTGGCGCGACGATGGTGCCCTGATCTGGGATGGCGTGCTGATCGACGTGACCGAGCAGCACCTCCGCGAGAGCGAGCGCGAGCGCGCGGCCGCGATGCTTCGCATGGGGATGGAGGTCGCCGGCATCGGCACCTGGGAGCTCGACCCGGAGGAGCTGCGCCTGATCGGCTCGGAGGTCACCAACGCGCTGTTCGGGCTGCCGTCGGACGCCGGACCGCTGCCGATCGAGGGCTATCTCGAGCGGGTCCACCCGGAGGACGCCGCGCAGGTCCGCCGCAACATCACGGACGCGATCGGCTCCCGCACGGGCGTGCGGAACGAGTACCGCCTGCGGCCGCCGGATGGCACTGTGCGCTGGATCGCGTCGCGCGGGGCGCTGGCGCAGCTCGCCGACGGGGTGGAGCGGATGATCGGGGCGCTGGCGGAGGTGACCGAGCGGCGACGGCGCGAGGACGAACGCGAGGCTGCGCTCGCCCAACAGCAGGTGCTGCTGCGCGAGCTGAACCATCGCATCAAGAACAATCTCCAGATGATCACCAGCGTGCTCCGGCTGCAGGCGGGCCGTGTGCGGGATCCCGAGGCGGCGCAGCTCTTCGGCCGCAGTGTCGAACGGGTGCAGGCCATCAGCGATCTGCACGCCCAGCTCGGCGTTGACGGCGACCTCGGCCCGATCGACTTCGGCGCCCACCTGCGCGCGTTCTGCGCGAAGGTGGAAGTCGCTCTCCGACGAGACGCGCATCGAGCTTGTCTGCGAGACCGAGCGCTGCCCCCTCCCGCTCCACGTCGCGGTGCCGCTCGGCCTGATCGCGAACGAGCTCGTCGCCAATGCCCTCAAGCATGCATCTCCCGAAGGCGCGGCCGGTAAGATCCGGATCGGCCTTTGGCGGTACGACGACGGCACGGTCCGGCTCTCGGTCTCCGACACCGGGCGGGGGATCGCGCCGGTGGCCGGCGGGGACGGCCTCGGGATGCGGCTCGTCGAGGGGCTCGCCCGGCAGGTCGGCGCGCGCCTCGAGATGCAATGCGAGGCGGGCGCGGCGGTCTACCTCACCTTGCCGGGACGCTGAGAGATGACGGTGTCGGCTGCACCCTGTGGCCGCCCGGCGCCCCGGATCCTGATCGTGGAGGACGAGTTCCTTATCGCCATGGCGCTCGAGGACATGCTGCTCGCCATGGGTTACGCCGTCGTCGGGATCGCCACGACCTATGAGACTGCCGTGGCACTGGCTGCGGAGAAAAGGCCGGCCCTCGTTCTCATGGACATCCGGCTCGCCTCCGAGCGTGATGGCATCGACGCCGCGATCGAGATCCACCGCACCCTCTGCGTTCCGAGCCTGTTCACCTTGGCGAACATCGATCCCGACAACATGGATCGAGCCAAGGCGGCGATCCCGGCCGGCTGGGTGCCGAAGCCCTATTCGCCCGAGGTCATCAACGAGGCTGTCGCCGAGGCGCTCCGCCAGACCGGGCAGCCGTAGATGAGTGACGGCCAGCGAGGAGAAGTGCGAGCGGGCACCCGACGCTCGCGGCGGGGCGACACGTGACCGCCCGCCTCGCGTCCCGATGATCATCGTGGCTCGGGGCGCACGCGCGGGTCGCTCGGGACGAGGCGGCAGTGCTCGAGAGAGGCGAGCGTCGCGTGCGAGGGCTTCAACTGTCAGAAGTCCGTCGCCCCCTGCAGCGATCTGCCGCGCGCCGCGCCGCGCGGGCGAGCGGCGCGATCAGGGCCCGCGCTGCCCGCCCGGAGGCCCGGTGCGGCTCGACCAGGCGGGCGAGCCGCGGGCCGATGATCCAGTAGATCCGGATGAAGGTGCGACCTGCCGCATGGTCCACGAGGACCTCGTCGCGAAACCGGCGCAGGTCCACCACGTCCGGGTGCCGCCGGTCACCATAGGCCGCCGTCGCCACGAAGCACCCGCCGCCGCTGTCGTCGTCGTCGTCGCCATCCGGATTGCCGCGCCCGTCCGCGTCGGGGGAGCCACCCCCGTCCGCGACCTCGTCTGCGACCTCGTCCCCGCGCTCGCCCTCACCGTCGTCGTCACCGTCACCGTCGTCGTTGTCGTCGCGCTCGCCTTCGTCGTCGCCGTCGTCGTCGTTGTCGCCCTCGTCGTGGTCGTCGCCCTCTTCGTCGTCGCCGCCCTCTTCGTCGTCGCCGCCCTCTTCGTCGTCGCCGCCCTCGCCGTTTGCGGGCGCGTCTTCCGGATCCTCGTCCGGCGGACCCTCGTCCTCGTCCGGCGCGAACGGCTCGCCCACCGGCTCGCCGTTCTGCCAGGGCTGCAGCAATGTCTGCCCGCCAACCTCCGTCTGGACCAGCACCTCGCCGTCGGTCGCGGCGAAGTTCTGCGTCAGGAAGGCCATCTCGCGGCCGCCGCCGCCGTCGATGGTGCCGACCGACAGCCCGATTCCGACATAGGAGACATCCGGGTCGAGGATGTTCGCGCGATGCCCGGGGCTGCCCATCAGCCCCTCGTGCATCCGGTCCGCCTCGTCGGCGCCGAGCCCGCCCTCGACGCTCGTCAAGGCGACGTTCTCCGACCACCGGGCCGCGCCGGTGAGCGGCAGGCCGATCTCCGCGATCCGGTCCCCGACGATCGAGCCGTCCTCGCCGGTGTGGGACAACGACCCGGTGTCGGCCATCCAGTCGGAATGACCCTGCGCCGAGGCGTTCAGATGCGCCTCGAGCTTCAGCGGCGCCAGGCCCGCCTTCTCACGCTCGCCGTTGATCGCTGCAGCAATGCGCTGCTCCAGATCGGAGGCGATCTCGATACTCAGCGGAGCCTCCTGCCCATGCAGCACTGCCACCGCGGATAATGCCGCATCGGCGCGAGAAGTGAAGTCTGCGGTGACAGCACGTCACCGCGTCAACGGCTACCCCAGCGCCTTGTCGCCGATACCGCCCATGGCCCGGAAGCCGAGCGAGCGCGAAACCTCGGCCCCAGGCCGCGATTGGCCGGAACCTGAGTGCGGCGCTGCAGCAACCCGTGAACCGACATTCGATCGCCGGCTGACCGCGGTCGTGGCGACAGCCGACGCGGCGACGCGTCTGCCTTCGGAAACAGCCGGTGCCTCCGGACTATCCATCGGGCCCGAAGCGGAGGCAGGCCAGGGCGT
>SKOX01000458.1 GCA_007119835.1 Paracoccaceae bacterium | reverse complement strand
GCCTCCACCCAGTCGCAGAGGCCGCTGAGAGTGCGATCGGCGGACAGCACGGCACCAACGCCGGAGGCGAGCGTGGCGAAGGCCGTATGGCAAGCACCGTGACGATCGGGATCGCCGAACAAAGCCTCGATCCCGCCTCTGCCGTCGTCAGCGACGGCCTCGCCTGCTTCGCCGCCGTCACGGGTGCTGGATGCAGCCACACGATGGTCAACAGCGGCTCGGGATCGAGAGCCGCGAAAACCGCCGTCTCCAAATGGGTCAACACCGCCCTCGGCAACATCAAGGCCGCCATCACCGGAACCTACCGCGCGATCAGCGCAAAACACGTGCCCCGCTACCTCGCCGAGTTCGAATACCGCCTCAACAGGCGCTACGATCTCGCAGCCATGATCCCACGCCTGACCTGGGCCAGCGTCCGAACCCCGCCCATGCCCTAGCGCTTGCTGAAACTGGCTGAGGTTCATGCGTAATCAGGTTCTCCTTTGCAGCTTGGGGCCGTTGAGGAAGTCTGTGCGGGGTACGCGACTGGCAGCGACGAGTCGGGGCGGGCACTGCCGGGGGCGGGATGATCGGGTCTAGGGCCGAAGCGAAGCACCACTCGCGGCGAAATCAACGACTTAGGGCTGGAGATGGGGTGGATGCCGCTCTCTCCCCAACGGCGTCGCAATGCGCCAAGCTTGTGATGCTGAAGTCAGAAGAGGACGAGAGCGTTACCATCACCGCTTTCGATCTGGCAAAGAGGGTGTTCCAGCTGCACGGCGCGGTGGCAGCCGGAGCGATCATTGATGAAGGCACGCCCGCCGTAAATTGTTAATCCCACTAAAACAACGGGTTGCGTGGCTGAGAAGGTTCGCCCGCAGTCCCGTCCCCTCCGCCACTTGCCCCAGCGAAAGCGTTCTCCCGATCCGGCTGGGGCCGGATTTTCCCGTTGTTTTTGAGGGTTATGCGGGAGGGCCTGTTAACCGGCCCCGGCGCCAAGAGCCTCGGAAGCGGTCTCTCAGGGCCGATATTCTCCGGAGCTATTAATCGATGGCTTTCCGGTGAACAGTCTTATCCCTTTGAAATAATGAGTAATTTACGAATGCCGCGTGAGGCAGGTTATCGGTTCCTTCCACCTCTCGGTCGGGTCTGACATCGAACTCATGAAGGTTTAATGGCCACTTGACCTACGATTGTCGATCAATGGTCAGATTAGCCCCACGATCCGGTTAGTTGCGACGGTGCCCAAGCGGAATAGTATCTGCCGCTGGGCCGAGGCCAGCCGCCATGAGCGGGCGAGATCTGACTCCCAAGGGGTCACGATGAGTTCAACCGAGCCATCGGTCAGGCGGCGGAACATAGCGGCTGTGTCGGCATATTCAAATCCACCCTGTGCGGCCGACCGAGTTCCGCGGTGTCGATAATCTTGCCCTCGCGGCCGATGGGGATCTTCGGGTCCGCCGCGGTTGCAAGGTCAAGGACGTCGCTCGCGCCCACCTCGGCAGTTCCGAACCGGTCCCACCAGCTTGCGATGAAGCCGTTCCAGGCGCCGCCCTCGCTGTCCGATGCCTCCATCATCTCCTCGAGATTGCCGAGGAAGCCCGGGATGCCGGCGACCTCGAGCACGCCGCCGATGACGTGCGCCCAGTTCTCGAACGACCCGATGCTCCGTGATCCGCGCGGCCGGCCGGCGGCGATCCAGGCTTGGCAGAGCGTAAGACAGGCGGCGACCAGCCGGGCGCGGTTGGCGCGCACCCAGATCATCAGGTCAGGATGGCGGAAGTCGGAGCGCTGCCACGGCCGCTCGACATTGGCGTCGAGCCGGATGCGCACGAGGCGGCGCGCCATCTCGTTCGAGAACTCCGGATTGTTTCCAGTCGCGATCCAGAGGCAACGGATTGGCAGCCGCGCCATCTCGGATGCGCCAAGGATGCGATCCTCCCAGAAGGGCGCGGTCAGGGCGGCCGCGACGGCGGAGCTGTCGAGCCTGGCGCGCAGGTTGTCGATCAGCACGATGGACGGGATCTGACGCAGCTTGGCGGTGACGCGCTTGCGCCACTCCTCGTCGTCGCGCCCTTCGGTCATGACGCTGGCGCCGGCGCCGGTCAGGATGGTGGCGATCGCGTCCACCATCAGCGTAGCGCCGGTACCGGGTGTCGGCTTCTCGATCAGATGGAGCGGCGTCGGCCCGTCGATCATGCCGCAGGAAGCCGAGCAGCAGCAGCGCCACCACATGGGCGCGCTCGGCCTCGCCGGTGAAGGGGAAGTCGCCGAGCAGGTCCTCGCAGAGCAGCGTCCGAGCGGCGGCGATCTCGGACGGGGAAGGCCGCGCGGGGATAGTCCGCCTCGAACCCGGCTGCGCGCTTCATGGCGGTGTTGAGCCAGCGCCGCGTCGCATTGGTGCCGCAGATCACCTGGCCGCCCTGCAGCATCTGCGCGGGGCCAACCTCATGACGCGACATCTTCCAGACATGAGCGTCGTGCGCACCGGGCGGGATCGGCAGCCCCTCGCGAGCCAGCGTCGCGAGGCGCAGGATGGTGCTGTCGCCGGCCTGCCGGTGCACCTCGGTCAGCATCACATCCGGTTCGGCTTCGGTGAAGTAACCGGTGCCCTTCACCGGCGGGAGCTGTCCCGGATCTGGTACCAGTCGCGGATGGCCTCGATAGCGCGCGCCTGCATGTCGGACAGGGTGATGGTCATGCCCGATCCTCCCAGCAGCGCGTCGCGAAAGGGCAGAACCGGCAGAGGTAGAAGTCCGGGCTGGTCGCGATCCGGGGCAGGAGCTCGCCGGCATCCGCTGCGCGCAGCACATCGACCGCCTTGTCCGACAGCGCCTGCGCGGTGGGCGGATTGAAGGCCACGTGCTCGTGGTAGAGCTCGCAGGTGTCCTTGTTCAGCGCGGTGAAGAGCGCGGACCCGAGGCCCATGTAGGCCATGTAGATCTGCATCTGCCCGTAATAGATGGGCTTGGAAAGCTGGACGCCCTTCCGCGTGGTGTCCGACCAGGACGTCGCCTTCAGGGCCTTGTGCTCCCACTGCACCGGCCAGGTGAGGCCGACATCCGGGCCAGCGACGATCACACCGTCAACATGGCCCCGGATCCGGCCGCCTGCGGTCTCGAAGCCGAACTGGCCGCCATCGCGCGTCTGCGTCCGCAGGTCGAACCCGGCGCGGCGCAGCCACCGGATGGCGAGGTCCTCGAAGACATGGCCGGCGGCGAAGATGCGCGGGGCGCGGCCGCCGATCTCCTTGCCGGGATCAGGCGGCGTGTGGGCGACCTCGTAGACCAGCCGCCGCGCGCAAGGCTCGCCGATCCGGCTCGCGCCGAGGTAGTCGCGCGGGCGCTGATCGGCGCGCTCGGCCTCGAGCGCGGTGTCGATCCTGGCGTTGATCCGCGCGCCCAGCCGAGCAGGCCAACAAATGAATAGCCATGCCCGTCGCGGCGTGGGATGGCCGTCCAGGCCGAGCTTGCGCCGCCAGACGAGATGCAGGAGTTCCTGCGGGCGCCGCGGCGGCCGCGGACGAGGGCCAGCGGCGGTATGCAGGGCCGAAGTCGAGGGGCTGGTGGAGGGCGCTCCCGGCCTCGATATCGCGGCGCCGTGCCGCCGACGTCGCACAAGCGGGAGAAATCGCCGCCCCACCGGCGGATTATGCTGCCGCGCGCTTGCATGGCCGAGGCTGAGGGATCGCTGACGATCTGCGGCGCCAGTAGCGTGAAGCGAAGGACGAGCCGGCGCTGCCGGTGGCTCGGACCGCTTGAGCCGGTTCAGCCGCGCCCGGCGGGGGATCGGGCATGCAGTGCAGTCCGGTCAAGCCGCGCCTCGATCAGTGCGATCACCTCGCGGTAGGACGGGCTGTCGATGTCGCCGAAGCGGTCTTCGAACTTGGCCCGCGGCATGGCGCCGGGGATGCCTGCCAAGCTCGGAAAGAACGCCTCTTCGTCAGTCATTCGGTCGATCAACCCGGGCCAGGTCGCGACGGGCTGCGACATGAACAGATCGGCCAGCCGGACGCCGGCGTTGTTGCCGGCGATGTCGGTGAAGTCGAAGCCACTGCCGCCACGGATGGTGTCGTGCATTTCCTTGATCTCGCCGACCGAAACCGCGAAGCCGCGGTTTGACGCGGCCTTGATCGCGGCGGCGGTAACGAAATGCTGCCTCAGATCGCTGCGCCCAGCCAGCGACAGGCCGCGGCAGTCGGACTGCCGGTCCGCCTCTGCGCTGGCAAGCGAGCCGCTGCGGTAGCCCACGTATTGCAGGAAGTCGCGCGTCCCGCAGGCGCGTGCGAGCGCGAAGAACGCGGCTGCGAACTCGTCTGCAGCAGTTGCGTCCGTGGATGCGGCGTGCACCTCTGCCAACGTCCAGCGCAGAAGCGGCAGCAGGCTGCCCTGCGACGGCACCACACCGGCATCAAGGGCGTGGTGCAAGCCGGCATAGTAGTGCTCCACCCGTTCCGGCGCAGGCATGTCGCTGCCGCGCAAGGCGCCGAAGACGCCCTGGATCACCTCGCTCCGACCCTCCCTGTCGAGCCGGAGGGCAAAGATCATCTGGTCGCCGTCGATGGACATTGCGGCGGGGGCGTCGAGCAGTCTGTCGCCCGCACCCGCGCCCATGAACAGGTTGCCCCCCAGCCGGGCCAGCCGGATCGCGAGGTCGGGCGAGACCGCGCGCCCGCCAAGCTGAACGTGGTGGAGGGTGAAGCTGTCCTCGAACGGCACGACCGCGGCGCGCAGGTTCAGCCAGCGCTTGCCGCCGATCCACGGCACGGGCAGGGCGGCCGTCATCCGCACGCTGTCGTCCACGACCTCGGTCTCCGCCCGGTAGTCGCGCACCAGTCGGGTGCCAAGCCGCAGGGCGGATTGCAGCGTGCTCGCATGCAGGGTAACCGTCTCGGGCGCGCCGGGCTCGCCATTGGTGGCGGCCTGCACCTGCTTGTAGAAGTCGCGTG
>SKOX01000340.1 GCA_007119835.1 Paracoccaceae bacterium | reverse complement strand
GGAGGAAGTCGCCCAGGACGGCGGGCAGGCTGCGGACGGCGCCGAAAACGGCGCCCAGGCTGCGGATGGCGCCGAAAACGGCGCCCAGGCTGCGAACGGCGCCGAAAACGGCGCGCCGGCGGACGGCGCGACTGCCGCCGGGAACGGCGAGGCGGCCGAAGACGAGGCCGAGCCCACGCGCCGGTTCGAGCCGCAGACGGCGGCCGAGGCCAAGGTCATCCACGACGCGGTCGCCTACATCCGCGGCCTTGCCGAGCTGCGCGACCGCAATGCCGACTGGGCCGAGCGCGCCGTGCGTGAGGCCGTCAGCCTCAGCGCGACGGCAGCGGCGGAGCAGAACGTGATCGACTTCACCGCGACGTCGCTCCAGGTCCTGCTCGAGCGGGCCGACGGCATGGAGGTCCTGGTGGGCGAGGAGACGGTGACGCTCGCCACCGTCGGCCTCGAGATCGAGGAGCGCGAGATGGGGCTCCTCACCCAGATCCTGCAGATCATCACCGACCCGAACGTGGCGCTCCTGCTGATGGTGTTCGGCTTCTACGGGATCGTCTTCGAGATCATCAACCCGGGCACGCTGATCCCCGGCACGATCGGCGCGATCTGCCTGCTCACCGGTTTCTACGCGCTCGCGGTCCTGCCGGTGAACATCGCGGGCGGAGCGCTGATGCTGCTCGGGGTGGCGTTGCTCGTCGGCGAGGCGTTCGCGCCGTCCTTCGGGGTGCTGGGCATCGGGGGCGCGATCGCGCTCACGCTGGGCGCGGCGCTGCTGATCGACACCGATGCGCCGGGGATCGAGATCTCCTGGCCGATCATCGGCGCGATCGGCGTGGCGAGCCTCGCCTTCGCCCTCATGGTCGCGCGCCTTGCCCAGACCTCGCACCGCCGCAGCGTCGCGACGGGGCGGGAGGAACTCGTCGGGGCGGAGGGCCGGGTCGTCGACTGGAGGGGCAACACGGGCGGCGTCCACATCCACGGCGAGCGCTGGCGCGCCCGCAGCGACGCGCCGCTCGAGAAGGGCGATCGCGTGCGGGTGGAGCGGGTCGACGGCCTGACGCTGGTCGTGGCGCCGGTCTCGGCGTCGACCGAAAAGCCGGCGACCGGATGAGGCGCCGGGCGGGGATCCGGGGGCGGCTCCGGGGAAGCGGCGAGAGGTCGCGCCGGGGAACGGCTTCGGCCATCCTCATGTTAAGGAGGTAGCGGCTTCCCGCGCGTGCCGCGCCATCGTCTGAAGGAGACGCTCAATGGACATAAACGGCCTCATTTTCTTCGTCGTGCTGGCGGCCCTGCTCCTGGCCTTCCTGAGCTCGGCGATCCGCATCCTGCGCGAATACGAGCGCGGCGTGGTGTTCACGCTCGGCCGTTACACGGGCGTCAAGGGTCCCGGCCTGATCATCATCATCCCGTTCATCCAGCAGATGGTGCGCGTCGATCTGCGCACGCTTGTGCTCGACGTGCCGGGGCAGGACGTGATCTCCCAGGACAACGTGTCGGTGCGGGTGAACGCGGTGATCTACTTCCGGGTCATCGACCCGGACAAGGCGACGATCCAGGTCGAGAACTTCATGCAGGCGACGAGCGAGCTCAGCCAGACGACGCTGCGCTCGGTGCTCGGCAAGCACGACCTCGACGAGATGCTGTCGGAGCGCGACAAGCTCAACGACGACATCCAGGAGATTCTCGACAGCCAGACCGAGGCCTGGGGCATCAAGGTGCAGAACGTCGAGATCAAGCATGTCGACATCAACGAGTCGATGATCCGGGCGATCGCGCGCCAGGCCGAGGCCGAGCGCGAGCGGCGCGCGAAGATCATCCACGCCGAGGGCGAGCAGCAGGCGGCGGCGAAGCTGCTCGAGGCCGCCGAGATCCTCGCGCGGTCACCGCAGGCGATGCAGCTGCGCTACCTCTCGACGCTGCAGAACATCGCCGGGGAGAGGAATTCGACCATCGTCTTCCCGTTCCCGACCGATATCGCCCATATCATGTCCTCGGTCGCCCGCAGCATCGAGGCGCAGACAGCGGGCCAGCCCCAGCCGCCGGCGAGTTGATCGCCCCAGGCGCCCTGCGGCCCTCGGAAGAGTGCCCGGCGGCGGCTCAGGCGCCGGTTGGCGTGGCCGATGCCGCGAGCGGCGTCTGGTCGAGCGGGACTGCGGTCTCGGGAAAGAGCGCGGCGAGATCGCCCGGCGCGACGACGCCGCGCTCGGTGATGAGGCCGGTGACCAGGCGCGCCGGCGTCACGTCGAAGGCGGGATTGGCCGCAGGGCTCGCCGCGGGCGTGACGCGGACCGTCCGCACGCTGCCGTCCTCGGCAAGGCCGGGAATGTGGGTCACCTCCTCCGGGCCGCGCTCCTCGATCGGGATGGCGAAGCCGTCGTGAAGCGTCCAGTCGATCGTCGGCGACGGCAGGGCGACGTAGAACGGCACGCCGGTGTCGCGGGCGGCCAGCGCCTTGAGATAGGTGCCGATCTTGTTGCAGACGTCGCCGCGGGCGGTGGTGCGGTCGGTGCCGGTGATGACGAGGTCGACGAGGCCGCGCTGCATCAGGTGGCCGCCGGCGTTGTCGACGACGACCGAATGCGGGACGCCGTGATTGGCGAGCTCCCACGCGGTCAGCGCCGCGCCCTGGTTTCGCGGCCGCGTCTCGTCGACCCAGACATGCACCGCGATGCCCCGGTCGTGGGCGAGGTAGATCGGGGCCGTCGCGGTGCCGACATCGACCGTGGCGAGCCAGCCGGCGTTGCAATGGGTGAGGATGCGCACCGGCTCGCCCGGGTGCTTGCGCGCGGCGATGGCCTCGATCAGCGGCAGGCCGTGCTCGCCGATCGCTGTGTTGATCGCCACGTCCTCGTCGCAGATCGCCGCCGCGAGCCGCCGCGCCGCCGCCGCGCGCGCCTCCGGCGCGAGCGGGGCGAGGTGCTCCCCGAGGCGGTCGAGCGCCCAGCGGAGATTGATCGCCGTCGGGCGGGTCGCGGCCAGCAGCTCGCAGGTCTCGGCCAGTGCCGCGTCCGAAGGATCGCGCGCGAGGTGGAGGGCGAGGCCCCAGGCGGCGGTCGCGCCGATCAGCGGCGCGCCCCGGACCCACATCTCGCGAATCGCCGCGGCCGCGTCCTCGCGCGTCTCGAGCGGCACGGCGACGAAGGCGTGCGGGAGCCGGCGCTGGTCGATGACCCGCACGGTGCCGTCGGCGTCGGTCCAGATCGAGCGCGTGGGGCGGCCGTCGACCTTCATGGCTGTCTCCTCGATATCGCAGGACTTCACCATCGTGGTCCGAAGCGGCAGAATCAAGGGTGCTACGGGCGGTCGGCGCCTGGGCGGGAAAACGGCGGGGCGACATATGCGGATAATCCTGATGGCAGTCACCCTCCTCTTCGGCGCGGGCGCGGCCGGGGCGCAGGAGGGCCGACCCTGGCTCGTCCTCGGCGATGACGTCTATCGCTCGGGCGGCACGGTGGTGGTGACCGAAGAGGGGGTCGGCAACGCGTTTCTCGCCGGCGAGCGGGTGCGGATCGGCGTCGGCATCGACGGCTCGGCGCATCTCGCCGGGCGCCGTGCCGTCGTGGCCGCGCCCGTGGGCGGCTCGGTCTACGCCGCCGCCATGGACGTGGAGGTCCAGGCGCCGGTGGCGGGCGGCGCGACCCTCGCGGGCTACGAGGTGGTCGTCGAGGCGCCGGTCGGCGGCAGCCTGCGGGCAGCCGGCGCGGAGGTGCGCGTGACGGCGCCGATCGGCGGGACGGCGTTCATCCGCGGCAGCGAGGTGTTCCTCGACGCGCCGATCGAGGGCGATGCCGCGATTTCGGCAGATGAGCTCAGCTTCGGCCCCCAGGCGCGGATCGGCGGCCGGCTCGTGCTCTGGGGCGAGCCCGAGCGTGCGGCGGCGATACCCGAGGCCGTGGTGCCGGCGGAGCGCATCGAGCTGCGCGAGCCGCCCGAGCCCGCGCCGGAGGCGCCGGGCTTCGCCGCGGCCGCCGGCACCTACGCGGTCGCGATCGCGGTGCTGGCGCTGTTCGCGACCTTCGCGGCGATCATCGCGCCGGTCGGCATCGACAGGATGCGCGACGCGGCCTCGGCCCGGACCTTCCGCACGCTCGGGCTCGGCTTCATCACGCTCTCGGCGTGCATCGGCGCCGCGGTCGTCGTCGCGCTGACGGTCGTCGGCCTCATCCTGGTGCCGGTGGTGCTGGTCGTGACCGTGCTCCTCGGCCTCGCGGGCTACGTCGTGGCGGTCTACATGATCGGCGCCGGCATCCTCGAGGCCGCGCGCCGCCGGGAGCCGGAGAGCCTCGGCGCCCGCGCCCTGGCTGCGATCATCGGCGCGGTGGTCGCCGGTCTCGTCTTCCTGGTGCCGTTCCTCGGCTGGCTCTTCATGCTCGCCGCCGTCCTCTTCGGTCTCGGCGCGCTCTCGCGCATGGTCTTCGGGCCGCGGGTGATCTGAGGCGCCGGGCCACCGTCGATGCGTCGGCGCCGGTAACGGCCGGTCACATTCGCGGCGGCCCGGCTTTACCACCCCAACGATTGCTGCTCTTGTGGGCCTCGTGGGGGTGGCGGCAACGATGGCTGGAAAAAAGCGTGCACTGCGGGTATCACTGACGATCCTGGGCATGGGTCTGGGGCTGCTTCTCGCCGGTTGCGCGCCGCAGCAGGCGCGCCTGGCGCTCCCGCCCGAACCGGTGCCGGTCTCGCCGCGCGAGGGGCTCGCCCTGCCGCTGCCGCTCTTCTACGACGAGGTGCGCGTCCGGGCCTTCCTCGTGGACGAAGCCGGGCAGCGCCGGGAGGTCGGCAACGCGCAGTGCCGCCTCGAGACGCCGGGTTACACCGCGAGCTTGCGGACGCCGGGCCGGGTGATCGTGCCGGTCTGGGGCATCGGCTCGCCGACCCTCGACGTGACCTGCCGCGCGGACGGCCTCGCAGGCGCGACGCGGCAGCCCCTGGT